>CAIWXY010000063.1 GCA_903916775.1 uncultured Actinomycetes bacterium | reverse complement strand
TGCAGAAGCTCTAGGAAACGGGCTTGAACCGAGACATCCAGGGCCGAAGTAGGTTCGTCGGCAATCAAAATATCTGGTGCGAGTGCAAGTGCGCGAGCAATACCTACGCGTTGACGTTGACCGCCCGATAGTTCATGCGGATAACGGTTGCGATAGCTCTTAGGGAGCTCTACCTGACTGAGCAGTTCTTCGACGCGGGCATCGAGTTCTTTGCCCTTGGCAATCTTGGCCAGAAAGAGCGGCTCTCCAATGCTTTCACCAATCGGCAAACGAGGATTGAGCGAGCTTGCAGGATCCTGGAAAACAATTCCTGTATTGCGACGAATCTCGCGAAGCTCCTTCATGGATGCGCCACTAATGTCGCGACCTACTACTTCGAGTTTTCCTGACTTGATAGGAATCAGCCCAATAGATGCACGTCCCACAGTTGTCTTGCCAGAACCAGATTCGCCAACAAGGCCAACAATTTCTCCTGGATAAATTTCGAGATTGAAATCTCGAACTGCAGTGAAGGCTGGGATTCGTCCACGCTTTGGATATTCAATAGTGACGTTCTCAAGTTTGAGGACAGGAGCTGGCTTAGATTCAGCAGCGTAGGGAAGCTCGCGCATCTGAGTGCTTCCCAATTTGGGAACAGAGGCAAGTAGCTCGCGAGTGTATGGATGTGAAGGTCGATTGAAGATCTCATCAGCGCTGCCTTGATCGACGACCACGCCATTTTTCATAACCAAGATGTCATCGGCCATATCTGCCACAACACCCATATCGTGGGTGATGAGCAAAATTGCAGAGTTCATCTTGTCGCGTAGACCGCGCATGAGATCGAGAATTTCGGCTTGGACTGTCACATCGAGTGCAGTTGTTGGTTCATCTGCCACCAAGAGCGCTGGGTCGCACGCAAGTGCTTGGGCGATCATGGCGCGTTGGCGCTGACCTCCAGATAGTTGGTGCGGATATTTATCGACTGACTTTTCTGGATCAGGGATTTCAACCAGCGTGATGAGCTCGATGGCGCGAGCGCGTGCTTGGGTTGGACCCATGTCAAAGTGAGTGCGAAGAGTCTCGATAATCTGAAATCCAATTGTGTAGACCGGATTAAGTGCAGTCATTGGCTCTTGGAAAATGTAAGCAACTTCTTTACCGCGGAACTTCTGCAGCTCACGAGGTGATGCTCCAAGCATCTCCACTCCCTTGACCTGGACGCTTCCTGATGTACGCGCATTAGAAGCAAGTAGGCTCATCAAGCCCATAGCTGTGGTTGATTTACCAGAACCTGACTCTCCGACGATGGCAAGAGTCTTGCCGGGATAGAGATCGAAGTTCATATCGACAGCAGCCGGGTACCACGTTCCATCTACCCAGAACTCAACTGTGAAATCTTTGACGCGTAAAACTGGCTCGCTCATTAAAGTACCTCGCTTACTTGTGGAAAGATGTCACCGTGAAGGATCAGGGCAGGAAGAGCAAAATCGACCGAACGAATAGCGAGTTGTTCCGCGCTCGGGGCAATTACTTCATCGCTGCGATGGTGGAACTTTTCTGCGCTTTTTATCTCTGGTCTAGCTTTGTTGAAGGTGGAATCCGCAACATAGTGACAACTGCTTTGGTGATCATGACCCTGAGCGCCGCCAACTACGCAGCTTTCATCAAGCCCAAGGTAATTTTCAGTAGTGAGGGTATCGAGATTGCCAACCCATTGAGCGATGACTTCATTGCATGGGGCGATATCGATGATATTGATGCACGTTGGTGCATGACGATTACTTCTGGCGATCGAGTGATTAACGCTTACGGAGCTCCTGCTCCAGGACGCCATCGAGCTCGCAACGTTCATGAAACTGAGATGCGTGGAATCGCTGGCGGTGAGACTGGATTTATTCGACCAGCCAGATCGCCAAAATCCGACAGCGGAGCTGCCGTCCACATTGCCACACTCTGGCAAGCAAAATGTCGTGACACCGTTGCTGTGCGAAGCACTTCGCACTCCAAAGCGTTCACTCCCCTGATTATTGGTGTCACGAGCGCCATAGCGGCGATTGTTCTTAACGTTATTCATTAGCTCTCACCCTGCTTGGCGCGAGAACCAGCCTTAGCTTGCGCGCGTTCCTTACGCGAAATTCTGCGGCGTTGACGTGGGTCAAAAGCATCGCGCAGACCATCGCCAATGAAGTTAACACAGAGCGCGATGATGATGATGAAAATTCCTGGATACCAGAAGAGCCATGGCCTCGTTGTAAAGGAGTCCTGGTACTGGCTAATGAGCAAGCCGAGCGATACATCTGGCGAGACAACGCCGAAGCCCAGGTAGCTCAAACCAGTTTCCAACAAAATTGCTCCAGACATAATCAACGTAACCGAGACGATGATCACGCCGACAGCGTTTGGCAGGATATGCTTAAAAATAATACGGCGATCACTCGCTCCAGCTACACGGGCGGCATCGACGAATTCACGTTCGCGCAAAGATAGGAACTCGCCTCGAACTAGACGCGAAAGCCCGGTCCAGGCAAAGAGACCTAAGTAGAAAGCCAAGAAGGTCGCTCCGAGATTACCGAAGTGGAAACCAATAACTGATCCGATAATGATGGATGGAATTGTGATGATGAAATCCGTGAAACGCATCAATATCGCATCGACTTTTCCGCGGTAGAAGCCAGAGATGGCTCCGATCACTGTTCCGATAGCTCCACCGACAATACCGATGATGAACATAACCAGAATCGACCGTTGTGCGCCACGCATCACAAGTGCGAAGTAATCGCGTCCAATGTCATCTTGGCCGAATGGGTGATCGCCTAGTCCGAAAGACTTGGAAAATGGATTGATGCTCAGTGTCGGACAACCTGATAGATACTGAGGGCAACCCTGCGTTCGCAAGTCCGGCTGCTCGGTGTAGTTGTACTTCCACCAACCGTGGTATTTCAGGAAGCCAATTTTGAAATCAAGAGCCGAGAAGACAAATACGAGAATGGTAGAGAGCACCCCAAGTGAGATGATCGCGCCGCGATGTCGAAGGAAGCGACGCAGAACAATTTGACCCTGACTTAGACCTTCGGTCTCTTTGTTGAAAATATCAACTTGGCTGGCATCGTTATCGACGCTCTTGCGCTTGAAGCGAGTAAAAATGCTCATTTACTTACCACCCGAATTCGAGGATCTAGATAGGAATACAAGAGATCGGCAGCCAAATTAGCAAGCACGGCCAAACTCGATGTCACGAAGAAAACTCCCATGAGCAAAGTGAGATCGAAATTAGTAATTGCGTCATTAAAGAGTGTTCCCATTCCCCGCCAGCCAAAGACGCGCTCTGTGATAATCGCGCCTCCGATGATGCCGGCGAAGTCCACAACAACAATCGTGGTCAAAGGAATCAAGGTGTTTCTAAATGCATGTCGCATAATGACGGTGCGCTCAGTCAACCCCTTGGCTCGAGCCGTACGGATGTAGTCCTGGTTCATAACTTCCAGCAACGTACCGCGTGAGTATCGAACGTAGGTTGCGAATGAAATCAGCGTCAGAGCGATAGTTGGAAGGAATACATGGAGCAAAATATCCAAGAAGGTAAACCAAAAATGCCCTGGATCCAATAGCGAGTTTGATTCACCGATTGTTGGGATGGGCGATTATTGACGGCGTCAGTATTGACGTAAGGAACCCATGTCTTCATCAACTTGTCAATGAGAATAATGACTCCCATAACCAAAGATGTGATCACTGACGTGCGGATAACAGGACAGCGATCTTCTTTTGCAAAGTAATACCCGCATCCCACTGCCAAACCAACAGTCAGGCAAGCAAGCAGAAAGACCGTCAAGGCGCCTGGGTATTTGTTAAATAGATATTGCGTTGGGAAATAAAGCACTACGCCAAGTGCAACGACAGCCAAAGATGCATTGCGGGCGGCTTTATTTGCCAAACCAGTAGAAAGGAAGGTGACCGCATATGCGATTCCTATGCCCATTGCGGCAATCATGATCGGTCCTAAACCAGGGTGAGAGAACCACTTGGTCAGTGAGAGAAGTGTGAGCACGATAGCTGTCGCTGCGCCAGAGATACCGAAAATTGTAAAGACGCGCTTTCGATCTCCGCTAATAACTGCAGCCCAGAAAAATCCACTAACTATCGAGAGGCCGGCGATCCATGCAGGAGCAATTGTCGCTGTCCCTAAAAAGTTATTGAAACTAATTGCCAGATACTGCTTGAGAAGTACAGCTACCCAGAAAATTGGTAGCGAATATAAAAGGAATGAAACAAATGTCATCGCATAGTCAAAGCGAGAATATTGACGTAAGGCAGAGACGATACCTAGGCCGATTCCTAAGATCACAGCGATGAGTGTCGCCATAAAGATAAGGCGGATTGTGATGGGGATGGCTTGGCTAAGTTCAGTTGAGACCGGGTTGCCACTTCTGGTTAAACCAAGATTTCCAGTCAGAAGGTGTTTTAGCCAGATGAAATATCGAGCAGGAGGTGGGACGTTGAGTTGAAGTTGGTGGATGAGAGCATTGATCTCAACTTTGACCTTTGGGTCAGTGCTTCCGCGAAGGCCCTCAAGGGGGTCTCCGGAGATCGCAGCTAAGTTGTAAAGAATAAAACTCGAACCAAACAAGATCACGATCAGAATACTGATCCGACGACCGATATAGGCCAACACTTCTTCGTGCCTCCTTTAGGCCTGCTCCTGCAGTAATTGCAAGTTGGGCAAGATTGACTTAAAAAGTGGTGGTACCGAATTAAGTCGGTACCACCACTTAAATGATTTACTGAACTGCTCTACTCAACAAACGTTGTGGAGTCTGGAGGATACCTTAAGTAGAGCTCCAGACTCCGGACGTTAATTGCTTAGAAGTGCCAGGTCCAGAAGTTCCAGAACAATGATGGGGATAGTTGTGCAGGAACAACGCCTTGTAGCGAAGTTGTATATGCAGTCACGTTTGGATTCTGGAAGATACCGAGGAAGAAGGCATCTGAGTTGATCTGGCGTTCTGCATCAACTTGCAGGCGCTCCACTGTGGTAGCTGGAAGTGTCTTGGCTTGAAGTTGCTTACAGTCAGCATCTACACGAGCATTTGAATAACCTGTGTAGTTCGATCCTGCGCCAGTCTGGAAAGTGCCACATGCTTGTGCATCTTGTGGAACAGCAGTCTGATCGAAGATGAAGAAGTGAGCATCGTAGGTCGAGCTCGATAGCTTTCCACTCCAACCAGCTGTTGCTGGTGCTGTGACCTTGAAACCAGCTTGTGCTTCAGCAGCAATAATCAAAGCTGCTTCAGATGCACGGCGTGTGTTTCCTGGTGAACCCCAGAGAAGGTTGATTGAGATTGGTGTGCTTCCGTTACCAGCAGTTGGGTACCACTTCTTAACCAATGCGAGAGCCTGGGCAGTACGTTGCGCCTGAGTTCCTGCAGAGTAAGCAGATGACTTATTTCCAGCTGAAACCTTAGCGTAATTTGGATTTCCTGGAAGTGTCCACGTTGATCCCAAAACAGTAGCTGAAGGGTTGATTGGCTTGATCAACTTGTTGACGATGTCTTCACGTGGGTAAGCGAGCAAGAATGCTTGACGCAAATCTGCTGCCTTCTGTCCGCCTGACATAGCAAATGGGCCGTTGTAAGGAGTTCCATCGGAAGATCCAACGCGAAGCTCGATGTGCTCATAAGCAAGTGATGGGCTTGTAACAACGTTTACACCGCTGATTGCGTGCAGTTGTGCCACTGTGTCAGCTGTTGGTTGACCCTGGTAAACATCGATGTCCTTGTTTGCAAGAGCTTGAGCTGATGGTGAACCATCGGCAATGCCCTGCTTGATGACCATTGTTGTGATACCAGAGAGTGCTGGACCTGAGTTGTACTTAGGGTTTGCGACTAGCTTGACCTGGTTGCTATCGATTGATGAAACTGAGTAGGCGCCGTTACCAACTGCAATGAGTGGGTTACTGGAGCTGCTGTATGTAGTTGCATCGAAGCCGGTGTTGAAAACTGCACCCATGGCCTTGATGGCTGATGCATTTGACGATGTGAAGTCAGAGAGGAACTTCTCAGAAGCGGCTGTACCAGCAGCGACTGTTGGAAGTGTCTTTGAGCCAGCAGCTAGAAGCTCAAGTACGTGTGTTGGGAATACGCCAGAAGGTCCGTTAAGGATTGGATCTGGGATAGCTGTGCTGTACTTGAATGTAGCGCTCATGTGATCTGCGCTAACGGTTGGTAGGCCAACGATGTATTGATCGTAAACGCCGCCGTAGTTAAGAGCATTCCACACAGGTGAGTCTGCTGTTGTTGGGTCAGGAAGACCTGCATTCTTGAAGTAAGCAGAGCTTGCCTCTAGGTGGAAAGGAAGAACGTCAATCGCGGTGATTGGGACTCCATCAGACCAAACACGGCCTGGAGCAACTGTGTAAGTCACTTCGAAATCGCCAGGAGCGTTCTTTGTAATCTTGTAAGAGCCAAGGACTGGGTTAGGAACGATTTGTAGCTTGTCGTTGTAGTACCAGAAAGGCGAACTTGTGAGGTATCCGACGTCGCTATTAATGACGATGTTGTTATCTGGAGTTGCATTGTTAAACGATGTGAATGTGTTGCTCTCAACAACGATTGCAGTGTCGCGTGTGGCTGCATTCGCCGGGGCTGCAAGCGCACCAACAGCTGCGAACGCAACTGCCGAGACGAGAGCAACGGCTGAGCGCGTATTGAAACGTGCCTTCATGTGTTCTCCTTTATAGGTACGTTCTTACCCAACTGGTCTTTGAGCCACAGGTGAGGGGCAGAAAGGTGAACAGGTAATGACGTGAGGGTTAACAAGTAGGTCTATCCTGCACCATTTGTCGCATTTATTTCAATAGTAATGGCCTTAGAGTTGGGCTATGAGCTCTACGTCATTCACCTTTTCAGAGACCGCAAACCTGGAATTTAGGGGTACCGGGGCCGATAAAAGGGCGGGGCTAGGCCGAGCGGGTGAGATTGTGACCCCCCATGGGGTGATCGCGACCCCAGCCTTTATCCCAGTCGGAACCAAGGCCACCGTTAAATCCGTCCTTCCCGAATCCATGAAAGACCTCGGTGCCCAAGCAATTTTGGCTAATGCCTATCACCTCTACCTGCAGCCGGGTCCAGAGATCGTCGATGAGGCCGGTGGTGTGGGCTCGTTTATGAACTGGAGCGGTCCAACATTCACAGATAGCGGTGGGTTCCAAGTTCTCTCCCTCGGCGTGGGCTTTAAAAAAGTGATTGCCATGGATACCGAAACTTTCAGATCCGATGAGGTCATCGCAGAGGGTAAAGATAGATTGGCGCACGTTGATGATGACGGCGTGACATTTAAATCTCACCTCGATGGTCAGATGCACCGCTTCACTCCAGAAGTTTCAATGCAGGTCCAGCATCAACTTGGTGCTGACATCATCTTCGCATTTGATGAGTGCACCACGTTGCACAACACAAGAAGTTATCAAGAGCGTTCACTTGAACGTACTCGACTATGGGCAAAGCGTTGTTTGGTTGAACATGGTCGTCTGACGGAAGAACGATCACATCGCCCCTATCAAGCGCTCTTTGGAGTTCTTCAAGGCGCACAATATGAGGACCTTCGCCGCAAAGCTGCCCAAGATCTCGGCGCACTTGATGAAGATGGAATTTCATTTGATGGCTTCGGTTTGGGTGGCGCACTCAATAAAGCCGAACTTGGAACAATTGTTGGTTGGATGACAGAAGAGTTGCCACGCAATAAACCTCGCCACCTGCTCGGAATCGGTGAACCAGATGATCTCTTTACTGGAGTAGAAAATGGTGCAGATACTTTCGACTGCGTTGCGCCATCTCGCCAGGCTCGAACGAGTGCAGTCTTCACAGAAGCTGGTCGTGTCAATCTCACTAACACTCGTTACGCACGAGCATTTAATCCAATAGATGCGAATTGCGATTGTTACACCTGCGCCAACTACACGGCCGCCTATGTAAGCCACCTATTTCGCTCAAAAGAGATGTCTGCCGCCACTTTAGCGACTATTCATAATGAGAGATTTATTGTTCGTTTAGTAGAGCGTATGCGCCAATCGATCATCGATGGCAATTTCTTTGAATTCAAAGAAGACTTTCTCGGTCGCTTCTATAGCGCAAAGAGTCCTGCATAACCGCAAACTTTTTATCCCCGAGCAATTCTCTCGCGAGCGACTTCCTGACTTGGTGACTCTGCGCCTAATACCCAGCTGAGAAGGTGCAAAACTTTTGAGCAGGCCCAGTGCCACGCGCGTGTAACTTTCTTCAATCCCAAAATATTTCTCTGCTCTGGTGTCAATGTATAGATCGCGCCATTGACTAAAACCTTATAAAAGATCAAAGCGCTCTTGCCAAGCGGTGGCTTAAGAATAAATTTCACCACTTCCTCGGTTTGAGGGCGAGTGCCAAGATCTTCGCGCAAGAAACTCTCCATAGTGCTTTTTAATTCCGCGACTGATTGGGGAGCTTCTTTTAATCCAAGACCGATGGCGCTCTGGCTCCACTCTCGAACATATTCATCGGCACCTTTATCAATGGGATAGCCATACGCTAAATGAGCCGTGAGAAATGAATCTGTAAACGCGCAATGCACCCAGAGTAGATAGCGAGGATCACTCGCGCGGTAGTTGGTTTCTTCGCCACTCATCGATTGGAAGCTGCCAGAAACTTTTTGATGCATTGCGTTAACCCGCGCCGCCTCTTTGGCGATAGCTTCGGTAGATCCAAAAGTTGTGATTGTGAGCCAACGTGCTGTGCCAGCGAGCCGGCCGAGAGGATCGCTCTCATATCTGGAGTGTTCACTCACTCCAGTTAGGGCAGCCGGGTGAGTGGCTTGCAGCAATAGCGCGCGCACTCCCCCAACTAATGTGGCAATGCATCCATGTACTTGCCAGACCGCGCTCTCTGGACCAAATAGCCCCGGTCCAGAGCCTGCCGC
>CAIWXY010000062.1 GCA_903916775.1 uncultured Actinomycetes bacterium | reverse complement strand
TCAAGAGCCAGATTCTCCAGATGGCTGCCCATAATGAAAATCTGGTCAACCAGACTCGCGCCATTGCTGGCGCTCTTGCCAGCTCGCAGACGCGTGGAAAATTTGGTGAGGCCCATCTTGAACAACTCCTTGAAGGAGCCGGGCTGATCGAGGGCGAGCACTTCACAAGACAGCGCGCTGCTAGCCGCAACGACGAATCGGGTGCGATTCCAGATATCACCATCAACATGCCAGGTGGTTCGGTGATCTACATCGATTCTAAATTCCCATTCGAACGTTTCTATGAAGCATTCGAAACGGAAGATAGCGATGAGCGCAAAGAATTAATTGCTGCCCACACCAAGGATTTGATGAAGCATGTAGAAGCTCTCTCCAAGCGCAAATATGCCGAGCGCGGAGCCTCCCCGGATTTTGTGGTGCTCTATGCACCAGTTGAATCGATCTTCACTGAGGCGCTTAAATCTGACCCAGGAATTCTTGAGCGTGCCTTCGCTATGAATGTCACGATCGCAACCCCTACATCGATGATGGCTCTGCTTCGCACGGTCGGATACCTTTTTAGTCGCAATCGGGTGGCCACAAACGCGGCTGAGATCCAAGAGCTCGCAGCAAAATTCCTCAAAGATGTCTCATCGCTACATGACAAGATCGTCACAGTTGGCGAGCGCTTGAAGAGCACTCTTAAGGCCTACAACGAATTGATTCCAACCGCAGAGACCACAGTGCTCTCTGCCGCCAAGAAGATGAAGGCGCTAGATGTTGCAGGCAAGGCCCCTAAAGCAATCCCAGAACTCTCTGAGAATGTTCGACAGCTACACTCGAAATTAAGCCCCGCTGACGATTACATCGATGGTGAAGAGATTGAACTCGCACTAGAATTGGATGACGATGAGTAATACAGCCACCCCTACACGTGCCCTCCCAAACCCTATTAAAGGCCCAGGGCTTACTAATGCTGGCGTCATCCTTATTCAATTTTTGCTTATTTTGCTGATTGAGACCTTCGAATACTCAATCTCAAAGGTAGGAATAATTACTGGTCTTGCAATCATTATCTCTGTTGCTGGTGGCATCTACCTCGGTCGCGAAGGCACTTCCTTCGCCGCGGTAGTTAACCCACCGATCGCATTCTTCGTATCTACCCTGATCTTGATCGCCACCGTTGGTGGAGCAGGGTTACACGTTGCCCGCTTTGGATTAGATCTCGTTACCTCACTCGGAGCCGGTGCACCATATTTGGTATTAGCAACGCTCTGCGGTTGGGGCTACTACTTCTGGAATAAGCGCTCACTTTCCAGCGGCGCGTAAATCCTTCCGAAGCTCTGGCGGGATTGCGAAGAGTAGATGCTCTTCCGAAGCAGTGATAGTTTCAACATCACTGAAGCCACGCTCTGCAAGCCATAACAACAAATCTTTAACCAAAATCTCTGGTACTGAT
This sequence comes from uncultured Actinomycetes bacterium, assembly GCA_903916775.1. Classification (GTDB taxonomy): domain Bacteria; phylum Actinomycetota; class Actinomycetes; order Nanopelagicales; family Nanopelagicaceae; genus PALSA-747. The sequence goes on along the minus strand of CAIWXY010000062.1, from coordinate 2,596 downwards.
GCTCCACTTGAGACGCCTACGGTCTCAACACCTTCAAGCCACTCATCTTTTGCTTCTGCGGCATAGTCGATGAGATAGGCGTTCTTTGCGCCATACTCTTTTGAAACTTCCACAAGACGAACCGAGTTAGAAGAGTTCACAGATCCCACAACCAGTACTAAATCTGTACGAGGAGCAATCTCTTTAATTGCAGTCTGACGATTTTGCGTCGCGTAGCAAATGTCATCGCTCGGAGGATCGATAAGGTGCGGGAACCTCTCCTTCAGTGAACGAACTGTCGCGATTGTTTCATCCACGCTCAACGTTGTTTGTGAGAGCCAGATCAACTTCTTCTCATCGCGGATATGAATTCCTTCAACATCAGCCATTGTGTCAATCACGTGGACATTCGCCGGGGCTTCACCCGCAGTTCCTTCAACTTCTTCATGTCCCTTGTGGCCAACGAGAAGAATGTCATAATCCTCACTCGCAAATCGCTTCACCTCGTGGTGCACTTTTGTCACCAATGGGCAGGTCGCATCGATCGTCTTAAGATTTCGAGCGGCGGCATCAGCGTGAACTGCTGGGGATACTCCGTGGGCCGAAAAGATAACTGTTGCACCTTCTGGAACTTCATCGGTCTCGGAGACAAAGATTGCTCCGCGAGCTTCCAAAGTCGAGACAACATGCTTGTTGTGCACGATCTGTTTGCGAACGTAAACGGGGGCGCCATAAAGATCCAGGGCTTTTTCAACTGTGATCACAGCACGATCCACACCTGCGCAATATCCACGAGGGGCAGCCAAGAGAACCTTTTTAGACATACATGAAGCCTACCTAAAGTTAGGATAAGGATCATGCTGGAAAATTCATCCGATAAGCCCTTACCCGTCCGGGTCATCTCTGAGGCAATCGGAGATTACATATCCCGCCTTGGTCCTGTCTGGATCGAAGGCGAGCTCTCTGAGGTAAAGGTTCGACCTGGTAGCTCGATGGTCTACATGCGCTTGCGTGACACCAGCGCAGATATGAGTCTTTCCATCATGTGCCACAAGAGCACTTTTGCTGCTGCGGGTGAACTTTCAGAAAATGCACGCGTCATCATTAATGCCAAAGCCTCGTGGTACTCCAAAAATGGTTCGCTCTCCATGAGTTTCAAGGAGATTCGCCAAGTTGGGCTCGGAGAATTGCTGGCCAGACTTGAAGCACTTAAGAACACCTTGGCTTCCGAAGGCCTTTTCGCCGCATCCCGTAAGCGCGAACTGCCATTTCTTCCTAAAGTCGTTGGGCTTATCTGTGGTCGCAATAGCGATGCCGAGAAAGATGTCATCGAAAATGCAAAGCGACGTTGGCCATCGGTTCAATTCGCGATTCGTGAAGTAGCAGTCCAAGGATCCGCTGCAGTGGTTGAAGTGTCGGCCGCCTTGCGCGAATTAGATAACAATCCCGATGTTGATGTCATCATCATTACTCGTGGCGGCGGCTCATTCGAAGATCTCTTGCCATTTAGCGATGAGAGTTTGATTCGATTAGTCGCAGAATCGACGACGCCAATCGTCAGCGCAATTGGACATGAGAAAGATTCTCCGCTTCTCGATCTCGTTGCAGATTGGCGCGCATCCACGCCAACCGATGCTGGCAAGCGAGTAGTACCCGACGTCGATGAAGAGTTTCGCAAAATTGCCCAACTCCAAGACCGAGCGCTGCGGACCCTGACTCATCGCATTGAACGCGAGCGCTCGTGGCTCACAGCAATACTCTCCCGTCCGACCATGGCAGACCCAATGTCGATGGTGAGTGATCGACAAGAAGAGCTCGACTCATTGCTCGCACATCTCACCGCCCTCTCCCCCCAAGGCACTCTCGATCGAGGCTATGCGGTCGTCCTCAAGAGCGATGGCACGTTGGTGATGGATGCTTCAGCGGTTGCCAGCGATGAAAAGATCGCGATCCGAGTGGCGCACGGCACAATCGCTGCAACTGTTAATGGGGCTTTACAAGGCGAGTAGATTTACCTTCATGGCCGCCGCAAAACTCACATATGAACAAGCCCGCGAGGCTTTAGCAGAAGTAATTAGCGAATTAGAAAGTGGCCAAGCCACTTTGGGTGAATCCATGAAATTGTGGGAGCGCGGTGAGGAATTAGCTCAGATCTGCCAAGAATGGCTTGATGGCGCAACCGCCTCGCTCTCTGAGTTTGCAAAGAAAAAAGCTGAAAAAAATGAGAAGGGTGAGGCAGATGCCTGAGTTCACATATAGCGATCTACTTCCTGCCGGCGAAGATACAACTGAGTATCGCTTAGTAACGACTGAAGGCGTAAGCACGTTCGAAGCTAACGGCATTGAATTTCTCACAGTTGCCCCAGGAGCGCTGACTCGACTCACTGAAGAAGCAATCCACGATATCTCGCACTATCTTTGATGAAAAAGTCTTTGGCTTAAGCCATGCCTTTACCTGCCAAAGGTCTTGCATTCCATAATCTGAACTAAAACAATTCCAGATATTTGATATCCAGTGATCTACTTCCCATAGATCCGTATTAATTGCTGCTGCTGACACTAACTGTTGTAGCGTTTTTATCTGCTCTCCCTTTGGAGCCGCCAGTACTAAACCACC
>CAIWXY010000061.1 GCA_903916775.1 uncultured Actinomycetes bacterium | reverse complement strand
GATGGCCCAAAACATGCGATTTTGGCTGTGCGCAGTGCATCGGCCAACCCATTGACAAGAGGTTTCTCTGGGCCGATAACAACAAGATCGATCTCTAACTGTTGTGCGAGTGTGACAACTGCTGCGTTGTCATCGGTATCGATTGCATGACAGATTGCAATCGCTGCAATGCCTGGATTTCCTGGAGCTACATGGAGAGCTTCTAACTGTGGGTCTTCGATAAGGGCAGCGGCAAGTGCATGCTCGCGCCCCCCTGAACCAATCAGCAGAACTCTCAAATGAGGTCCGTTACAACGATTGTTTCATCGCGGCCAGGTCCTACGCCGATCGCACTCATCGGTGCACCTGAAATATCCTCAAGGAATTTCACATATGCACGAGCATTTGCAGGGAGATCCTCAAGCTTTCTGGCACCGGAGATATCTTCGGTCCACCCTGGCAAGTATTCATAAATTGGCTTGGCATGATGGAAATCAGATTGCGACGATGGAAGTTCTTCTACACGAACACCGTCGATCTCATATGCCACACATACTGGGATTTTCTCCCAGCCAGTAAGCACATCGAGCTTGGTCAAGAAGAAATCAGTAAGTCCGTTGACGCGCACTGCATAACGAGCAATCGGTGCATCATACCAACCACAACGACGTGCACGGCCGGTAGTCACGCCTACTTCGCCACCAATGCTGCGCAGCTTCTCACCATCTTCATCGAAGAGTTCGGTTGGGAATGGTCCGCTACCAACGCGAGTTGTGTATGCCTTGATGATGCCAATCGCGCGTGTGATTTTTGTTGGTCCGATTCCAGAACCGGTTGATGCACCGCCAGCCGTTGGATTAGATGAGGTAACAAACGGATATGTACCGTGATCAACATCGAGCAGAGTTCCTTGTGATCCTTCAAGGAGCACGTTTTTACCTGCTTTAAGCGCCTCATCAAGCAGAAGCACCGTGTCGCAGACATAAGGACGCAAGATCTCGGCGTAACCGAGGTATTCGTTAAGCACATCTTCGACTTCGATGCCTTTGCGATTAAATACCTTGATGAGAACTTGATTCTTATCGCGAAGTGCGCCTTCAATCTTTTGGCGCAAAATTGATGGGTCGAAGAGATCTTGAACGCGAATACCAATGCGATTGATCTTATCTGCGTATGCCGGACCAATTCCTCGACCAGTTGTTCCGATCTTGGAGTTACCCAAGAAACGTTCGGTTACCTTGTCGATGGTGCGGTGATACGGAGTAATCAAATGCGCATTGGTACTGATCTTAAGTTTTGAGGTATCGATACCTCGCTCGTTAAGTCCACGAATCTCTTCCAGCAGAACAGATGGATCGATGACAACGCCGTTACCAATGACCGGCACAACGTTAGGACTCAAAATTCCCGATGGAAGAAGATGGAGTGCATACTTTTGGTCGCCAATAACAACTGTGTGTCCAGCGTTATTGCCACCTTGGTAGCGCACTACATAATCAACGCGATCGCCGAGGATATCGGTCGCTTTACCCTTGCCTTCATCGCCCCATTGAGCTCCGAGCAGTACTAAAGCAGGCATTGTGTCCCTATTCTGATCCGTTTATTACAGCTGATAATTACGTAATTATTACTTGTTGATTGTGGTGCCGACTGAGCGAAGGTCTTCGCACGCCTCGACAACACGCTTTGCGATACCGGCTTCAGCAGCCTTGCCCCATGCACGTGGGTCATAAGCCTTCTTGTTGCCAACTTCGCCGTCGATCTTAAGAACGCCGTCATAATTCTTGAAGATGTGATCAACAACTGGGCGTGTAAATGCATACTGGGTGTCAGTATCGATGTTCATCTTCACAACACCGTAATCAAGTGATTCGCGAATCTCTGAGAGAAGTGAACCTGAACCACCGTGGAATACGAGATCCATTGGCTTTGATCCAGCTGGAAGACCAAGCTTTTCGACAACTGCATCTTGCAGTGTGCGCAAGATCTTTGGTTGTAGAACAACGTTTCCTGGCTTGTAAACGCCGTGAACGTTTCCGAATGTTGCAGCGACCATGTAACGAGCTTTCGCATCGTGACCAAGAGTTTGGATGGTCAAGAGCGCATCTTCAGGAGTTGAGTAGAGCTTTGCATCATGTTTTGCTTCGATGCCATCTTCTTCTCCACCGACAACGCCGATTTCGATTTCAAGAATTGTGTTTGCAGCAACAGACTTCTCAAGGAGTTCCTTGGCGATTGTCATGTTCTCTTGCATTGATACTGCTGAGCCATCCCACATGTGTGAGTTGAAAAGTGGCTTCTGGCCAGATGCGTGACGATCTGCACCGATTGCAAGAAGTGGACGCATGAAACCATCCAACTTTTCTGCTGGGCAGTGGTCTGTGTGGATTGCAATGTTAACGTTGTAATTTTTCGCAACAACATGTGCGAACTCTGCGAGCGCAACCGCTCCATCAACCATGTTCTTTACAGTTGAACCAGAGAGGTATTCCGCTCCGCCCCATGAGATCTGGATGATTCCATCAGATTCTGCTTCTGCGAATCCTCGAATAGCACCGATCAAAGTCTGTGATGATGAGACGTTAATTGCTGGGTAAGCAAAGGCACCGGCCTTCGCGCGATCCAACATCTGTGCATAAATTTCCGGGGTAGCAATTGGCATGGTGAGTCTCCCAAATAGTCGTGGAACTGGTCCGTAATCGTCCACCGGCGGCACATCATTGGGTCAGGCGGTCTGGCTTACGGCTAATCCCACCACATTTAGGGGCGGATTGGAAAACCACTCACGGCAGGAACTCTGGCCTTACTCGATTAATTGAGTCCTAGGTGATTCATGAGCGAGCTGAGTCCTAAAAATCCCACATTGCTATGAAAAAGCACCCTGGTCCCCTTGAGCAACCAACTTGTGGCCACTTCTAGGGTGTGAAGATGGCTGACCACCTTAAATACCGTCCCAAATACGCTGAGCATCTGCTTTTCTCCCTTAAATCGTGGTGCGTGATAGGCCCAGAAACGGGCCTGATATGTCGGCAAAGGTAGGAGAAATTGGAATGAAAAAGGTCGGGCCGACTCCCGCTATGTGGAGCCGACCCGACCTGTGGATACTGCTTAAACGCCCCTGATCAGGGCTTTTAGTTGGTTATGGAAGAACTGTTGATCCCCATGATTCGTTAATGAGGCTCTTAGCAGCGATGTAGATTGCGATTACTGCGGTCACAAGACCTGTCCAACCGCCTACCTTCACTGCGCCGGAGTGGCCGTGATCCCAGTTGCCGTATGACAAGAAGGCAAAGGTGATAGCTAGTGCTAGGAACAAGAGGTTGTGGTGAATATCGATCTTGATTGCGCAGATCCAGAGGACAAAGGTCGCCAGGCCGAAGCACATGAAGAAGACTCCCAATCCAGCTCCAAATCCAGGCATTCCATGGGTGAGGCCGTACCAAACGGTCAACCAGAACGCTCCGAATGAGCTAAATGCGGTGGCGCCAAAGGTGCTGCCTCGCATGAATTCCCACATTCCAGCAAGAAGCTGGGTTAATCCACCGTAAAAGAGCGCTGCTGGGATTGCGGCACCTGCGCCGACACCACCCCAGAGTCCTGCGTTGGCACTGCTGAGCAAAATTGTTGTGACACCAAATGCTGCCAGGCCCAGAGGGGCCGGATTAGCGATATGCGAATTTGCCATTTCATCTTCTCTCAACTCGAAACTGCAGTCATCGGCTTTGATGACCCAGATTTAGTATCCTCGTTTGGTGGCGAAAAGTGGGTTGCATCACAAGAAATCTTTATAACTTTTTCGTTACTAATTGCCTCTTGAAGCCCTCATTACCCGAGCGTAGCCTCGAGATATGAGCTCACTCGAAAACCTCTCCCGCGAAGATCGCACATTCCCACCATCACCGGAGTTTGCAGCCCAAGCCAACGCCACAGCTGCGCTCTATGACGAAGCAGCGGCCGATCGCCTTGGCTTCTGGGCCAAGCAGGCCGAGTATCTGCATTGGGATAAGAAGTGGGATCAGGTTCTCGATTGGAAGCCACCATTTGCGAAATGGTTCATTGGCGGAAAACTCAACGCCTCCTACAACTGCCTAGATCGCCACGTTCTTGAAGGTCGCGGAGATCGCGTCGCCTTCTACTTTGAGGGTGAACCTGGTGATGCGCGTGCAATCACCTATGCGCAGATGCTCCATGATGTTAAGAAGGCAACGAACGCTCTGATCGAACTCGGAGTTAAATCTGGCGATCGCGTGGCGATCTATATGCCGATGATTCCTGAAGCTGCAGTTGCCATGTTGGCCTGCGCTCGCATCGGTGCGCTCCACTCTGTTGTCTTTGGTGGATTTAGTGCAGACTCACTGATCACTCGCATTAACGATGCAGATGCAACGCTCGTCATTACTGCTGATGGCGGATTCCGCAAAGGTGCAGCATTTGCACTCAAGCCGATAATTGATGAAGCACTTGCGATGGAACCAAACAATGTCCGCAATGTTCTGGTCTTTAAGCGCACTGGCCAAGAAGTCCCATTCAATTCTGCAATCGATATCTGGTGGCACGACATTGTTGATCGCCAATCAGCAGAGCACACCGCAGAATTTTTCGATGCAGAACACCCACTCTTCATTCTTTATACATCCGGAACAACTGGCAAGCCAAAAGGTATCTTCCACACAACTGGTGGCTACCTGACCCAAACATCATTCACGCATCGCATGGTCTTTGATATCAAGCCAGAGAAAGATGTGTATTGGTGCACCGCCGATATCGGTTGGATTACTGGACACTCATACGTCGTCTACGGCCCACTCATTAATGGCACCACGCAAGTGATGTATGAAGGAACACCAGATACGCCAACAAAAGGTCGCATTTTTGAGATCGTTGAGAAGTACAAAGTCACTATTTTGTATACAGCTCCAACGCTTATTCGCACCTGGATGAAATGGGGCGAAGAGTTCCCTAAGGCTCACAACCTCACATCACTTCGACTACTCGGCTCTGTCGGTGAACCAATCAACCCTGAAGCGTGGATTTGGTATCGCGATGTCATTGGTGGTGGCAAGTGCCCAATCGTTGATACGTGGTGGCAGACCGAAACCGGCGCACTCATGATCTCACCGCTCCCCGGTGTCACTGCCTGCAAGCCTGGATCTGCGATGCGCGCACTGCCAGGAATTAGTGCACAAGTAGTCAACGATGAAGCAGTAGCGCTGGGTAATGGAAGTGGCGGTTACTTAGTTCTGACCGAACCTTGGCCTTCTATGCTCCGCGGAATTTGGGGCAGCGATGAGCGCTACCAAGAGACATACTGGTCTCGCTTTGAAGGAAAATATTTTGCGGGCGATGGTGCCAAGCTCGATGAAGATGGTGCGATCTGGTTGCTCGGTCGAGTTGATGATGTGATGCTGGTATCGGGTCACAACATCTCAACAACCGAAGTTGAATCCTCACTTGTTTCACATCCCAACGTTGCAGAGGCAGCAGTTGTTGGTGCTACCGATGCGATGACAGGACAGGCAATCGTTGCGTTCGTCATCTTGCGCGGAGGAATTCCAAGTGTGGGTGGCGATGAGTTGATTAAAGATCTCAAGGCTCACGTCTCTAAACACATCGGGCCTATCGCACGTCCAAGCAGAATTTTGGTTGTCAATGAACTTCCAAAGACTCGTTCCGGAAAAATCATGCGTCGCTTGTTACGAGACGTTGCCGAAAATCGCGCAGTAGGAGATTCGACAACTCTTGCAGATCCACATGTTATGAAGTTGATCCAAAGTGGGTTGGCATCATCAACATCTGACGACTAAAAGTTTCAATGAAAAAAGCCCCCCACATACTCGTGAGGGGCTTTTTTTACGCTGTGACTACTGCTGTGTGTTGGCCGATGCACTTGGAGCTGGCTGTGCACCATTGAAGTCGTGGTGTCCACCAAATCCAGGACCACCGAACTTAGGTGCAAGCGCAGCACAAGCTGTTAGGGCTGCAGCAGGTTCGTTGGCGCCCATTGGACCCATGTGACCCATCTGGCCTGCTGCTGGAGGTTGGCCTGGTTGGCCGCCATCGTTATGGAATCCACCGGCACCGCCGGGACCGCCGAGTGTCATAGCTGTTCCGCCATGAGCAACAAGGCAATCGCTGTACTTCTTCATCGCTGCGTGGCGAGCAATATCAGCTGCGCTACCTTCATCAGAAGGTCCGCCGTCACGTCCGCCTGCGATAGATGGCTTAGCTGCGCCACCTAGAGCTGATGTGCTCTTGAGAGTCCAGACAAGTTTTCCGCTGAGCGCTTTCACGCAGCTATAACTCTTGCCTGCAATAGTTGTGGTTGCGCCAGCAGTGGCACATGCTCCGCCTGCCTTAGCTGTAGTGGCAGCAAATGCGTTGCCACCGACGAGTACTGATGCGACAAGCGCAATCGTAGATACCGCTGTGAAAGTTAACTTCTTCATGGGAAGAGGGTAAGCCACATTGCTGAGAATTTACTTAATGGCTTCTGCTTTTTTGGTGATCTCTTTAATCAATCCAGGCGAATACGAGTTCAGTTTTGTGTAGATACTGCTTGTTGGCACATTTTTTTGCGCCCATGACCATGGCGTAATGAGTACTAAGTGAGCCACAACCAAGAGCGCTACCGTGGTGCGCAGAATCGAGAAAGTTGCGCCCAGCAATGAGTCGGCCCATTTAAATGGTCCGAAGAGCAATTTCTTGTGAAATGCCGCGGCGATCTTTTTGAGAAGAACTTCACCGATCCATGAGCCGATGGAGATCAGTAGAAGTAAGAGCGCAAATTTGCTCACGCCACTGGTCCAACGATGCAGATAGTTGAGGCCGATATATAAGCCGCCCAGCCCACCAGCAATAAATCCAATCGCTCCAAAAATCGAAACGAGAAAACCTGCGCGCCAGCCACGAAATATCGATACGAGAAATGCCACCATGAAAATGACATTTACCCAATTGTTCAACATCTTTAGAGCTTAATTCCTAAATACTTCGTAACTTCGCCATTAAGGACGGCATCTGAGTGAATTAATCCAATTTGGCGATATGTGACTTTGCCATTGGCATCGATGAACCATGTCACTGGTACGCCAAGTCCAAATAGGCCACGTGTTACAGAATTAACATCGAACAAAATAGGCCAATTCATACCCTTTTTACTGACAAATGCACGGCCCGCTTGCACGTTAGCTTCTTCGACGTCGATGCCGACAATCGCGACTTTCTTGCTCTTGGCTAAATCGAGAAAGTGTGGAATCTCTTCCTGGCATGGCTCACACCATGATCCAAATACATTGACCACAACAGGTCCACGAATACCTTGGAAAACTACGTTGCTCTTTGAATCCAAACATGGCAACGAGATTCCCTTGGTCACACTTTTATCAACTGTGATTGTTGAACAACTCACTACTCCACTTTGCGCAGCATCGGCGCTCGTTGGTACGAGAAGTCCGCTGAGGAGAAGCGCGCCAGCTAGAAGAGCGGTGCGAAAAGTTACTTTTATATTCACATTACTTCCTAACGAAAAGCGGAATCTGGTTTGACCAACTTTAGTGCGAGTTCGGGATCAATCTCTCCAATTCCGTAAGCTGGACAGAGTTTTGCAAGTGGGCAGGCGCCGCATGCTGGCTTGCGAGCATGACAGATTCTGCGGCCGTGCCAGATCATTCGCTGCGAGAGATTAGTCCACTCTTTCTCGGGAATAAGCGCGCCGACTTCGTGCTCAACTTTCACCGGATCTTCAGATGCGCTCCAACCGAAGCGACGCGAGAGTCGACCGAAGTGAGTATCGACAGTGATCCCCGGAATATCAAAGGCATGACCTCGCACCACATTGGCAGTCTTGCGACCGACGCCGGGAAGTGAGGTGAGTTCCTCGATGCTGCTTGGGACGATGCTGTTGTACTCCTCGACCAATCGCTGCGCCAGGCCTTGCAAGTTGCGCGCCTTCGCGTGATAAAAACCCGTCGAGTGAATGAGCTCTTCTAGCTCAGAAATATTCGAACCCGCTAACGCTTTGGGAGTTTTGTAGCGCTTGAAGAGAGCCGGAGTTACCTTGTTAACCAACTTGTCAGTGCACTGCGCCGAGAGCACAGTGGCGACCAAGAGCTGAAATGGAGTTGTGAAATCTAGTTCGCAATGGGCATCGGGGTATCGCTTTGAGAGCGCACGATAAAGCGCACGTGCCTTTTTTTGCTTCTCCGAAAGTGCCGCTGACATACGAGTAGGGTACTAATTTGGCCGCACTCGTACGCGGGGGTAGTGTTGTGCCGTGGCCAACCCAAAAGAAGACGACGCAACTATCCGCCGTGCTCCTCTCTTTAGTGCACTCGATGACGCATCTGCAGCAACACTGCGCGAGTCGATGTCTGCCATCAAACTCTCTAAAGGTCAGACCTTATTTAAAGAAGGTGACTCCGGAGATCGTCTCTATGTTGTTGTCAGTGGCAAAATCAAACTTGGAACCGCAAGTGGTGATGGCCGCGAAAATCTTCTAGCAATTCTTGGACCTGGCGAGATGTTCGGTGAACTCTCACTCTTTGATCCAGAACCACGCACATCGACAGCGACAGCTGTGACCGATGTTCGCTTGGTATCGCTCGCGCACGATCAAGTTATTGGCCTTGTTACTAGCCACCCACAAGTCTCACTTGAAATTTTGCGTCGCCTTGCGCAACGCCTGCGTAAATCGAACGAAACTCTGGCCGACTTGGTCTTCGCTGATGTTCCAGGACGTGTCGCAAAAGCGATCATCGATCTAGGTGTTCGATTTGGTAGCCAGAAAGAAGACGGCTTCCACGTTAATCACGATCTGACTCAAGAAGAATTGGCTCAATTAGTTGGCGCATCACGCGAAACTGTGAATAAAGCACTTGCTGATTTCGCAGCGCGCGGTTGGGTGAAGTTAGAACCACGCGCCGTTCTTGTCGTCGATGTCGAGCGCTTAACTAAGCGCGGACGTTAATACCCGATTAATAAGGGTCAATAAACGTCAATAAGGGCTAGTTAGGCAACTTCTACTACTAGTTCGATCTCTACTGGTGCATCAAGCGGCAACTCAGCAACACCAATTGCAGTGCGTGCATGCTTGCCATTGACATCGCCCCAGATATGAATCAAAACTTCTGACGCACCGTTGACAACACCAGGTGCACCAATAAAGCCAGGCTCGCCATTGACGTAACCACAAACGCGAACAACTTTCACGATTGAATCAACAGGGGCCACAAGGTCTACCGCAGCGAGTGCGTTAAGGATGCAGATGGTTGCCATCTCTTTTGCTTGCTCAGGAGTAACTGGACCGCCAACTTTTCCGGTAAATGGAATTTTTCCATCGACAAGCGGAAGCTGACCCGCGGTGAAAACAAGATTGCCGGTACGAACTGCTGGAACATATGCAGCGACAGGGAGTGATGCGATTGGGAGCGTCAGATTAAGTTCTGCCAACTTTGCACGTACATCCATTTATTTCACTTCTCTCTTCATGTAGGCGACTAGGTTATCTCCGCCCCCTGGGGCAGGTACTACTTGTACGAGGTCCCATCCTTCTGAACCCCATGTATCTAAAATTTGTTTCGTTGCGTGCGTGAGCAGCGGGACTGTGACATATTCATACTTCATTTAATTTCCTCCAGTAAGTGCTGCTTTGACCAAACTTGAAACCATTCCACCATCAGCTTTTCCTGCAGTTTGTGGTGAGACCAACTTCATGACTACACCCATGCCCGCAGGGCCGGTTGCACCGCTGGTTGCAATTGCATCCGCGATCAACTTCTTGATCTCATCTTCCGAGAGTTGTTCGGGAAGATAGCGAGCGATCACTTCGCCTTCAGATTTTTCTTGCGCTGCGCGATCAGCGCGACCTGCATCGGCAAATGCCTCTGCTGCCTCGCGACGTTTCTTCGCTTCGCGCGATAGAACTGTGATGATCTCGGCATCGCTCAGTCTGCGAGCCGCTTTGCCGGAGACCTCTTCGTTGGTGATTGCGGTCAAAACCATACGAATCGTGCCCGATGTGAGCTCATCACGAGAACGAATCGCCTCAGTGAGATCGCTTTGGAGTGTCTCTTTAAGTCCCATAGCGGTATCTTCTCACGCCTATGGGTTATCAACTGCGTGAAGCTAGCGTGCCGGTCCTTCCCCAAGGACACGCACCAATCCGAGTCCTGCATTTTTCTGATCTCCACCTGACTCCGGAGCGCGCGCGCGAAATTGCCGACATTAAAACGTGGGCGGCGCTCAAACCCGATCTGGTCATCAGTACAGGAGATTTCTTAGCGCACCCTGACGTTGTGCCAGTTCTTATCGATGCCCTAGGGCCACTACTCGATCTGCCAGGGCTTTTTGTATTTGGCTCGAACGATTATTACGCGCCACGATTTAAGAATCCGCTTAATTATTTAAAGAAGGACCATGGCAAGCGAGTCTTAGGGCCCAACCTTCCCACTGAATCACTTCGCAACGCGCTCACTAACCGCGGTTGGATAGACCTTAACTACGTGCGCACAACTCTGACAATCAATGGCACTGTGATTGAAGCCCGCGGCACAGATGATGCGCACTTGGAACGCGACGACTACTCACTTGTTGCAGGTGAACCAGGACGTTGCGACCTTGCAATTGGCGTTACGCACGCGCCTTACTTGCGACTCATTAAAGAGATGTCCAAGGATCAACTCGACATGATTTTTGCTGGACACACACATGGTGGGCAAGTGCGACTGCCGATGTTTGGCGGTTCACGAGCGCTCACGACTAATTGCGATCTTCCTCATTGGCGTGCACGCGGAGTTACGCGCGTTGATGGTGAACCATGGCTCAATGTTTCCGCGGGTATGGGTACATCCCCGTTTGCACGAATCCGCGTGGCTTCACCGCCAGAAGTTTCGTTGATTACTCTTGAAAGTAGTTTGTAAAAGCTGCAAGGCGGGTGAATCCTGCCTTTGCATAAGCGCGCTGCGCAGCAAAATTATTGTCGCGAACGCCTAGACCAATTTCAGCAATACCTAGTGAGTGAGCGCGTGCACCCATCCCCGCGACGAGTGCGGTTGCGTAACCTTTGCCACGATCTTCTTCACGTGTAGCAACAGATGCAACGACATATTGCCCTGATTGCCACTTCACAAGAACGCCGATCGACGCTACTTCGCCAGCTTCGTTCCGGATCCCGCCCCAGAAAATCTCTTCGTTGCCACCTGGCCTGACCGATGAATCTGGTGCGCTCTGATCCAAGATCTGATTAATTAAATCTGTATCTGTAATTACCTCAAAAGCAGCGTGTGAATCCACGTTTGCGACAGCGGTCGCAAGTGCCCAAAATTCAAAGCCATAGCGTGGTTTGGCGCCGAGAATCTGCTCGGGATGAAAATCTGCCACTGCTACTTTTCCCCAACGTGGGTCGTAATGCGGGGCAGAACCATAGGCATGTCCGTAAACCGGGTCGCCTTTCACAGTGAACGAGAAAGAATTCCCGTTGCGATAGGCGTTTAAGAAATTATTTGGTGAGATGTAGTACTTAGGAACGTTGCTCAAACCAAAAATCTCAGTCGCCCATTGAAGAGCAACTGAGATTTCGGAAGTTTCTTGCATCTCTGTTTTATGCAGTGAATTCGGCTGCAACCAACTCAGCGATCTGAGCTGTGTTGAGGGCAGCACCCTTGCGCAAGTTATCTCCACACATGAAGAGATCAAGTGCATGTGAATCATCGGGGCTACGACGAACACGTCCGACCCATGTTGGATCAGTATTAACGACATCGTTTGGTGTTGGCCAGATGCCCTTCTCTGGATCATCAAGTAGTTCGATTCCGGCAGAACTCTTGAGGAGCGCTTGCGCAGCTTCGCGAGTTACTTCCTTCTCGAAGATTGCGTGAACTGAAAGTGAGTGAGTCGTGATCACTGGAACGCGAACACAAGTTGCTGCAACTTTGAGATCAGGCAGACCCAAAATCTTGCGTGACTCAAAGCGAACCTTGGTCTCTTCAGAAGAGTAACCGCCGTCTTTGAGCGAACCAGCCCAAGGAATAACGTTGAGTGCAAGTGGCGCAGGGAATGCACCGAAATCTTTGATTACGGTGCGTAGGTCACCAGGTTCGACACCTAAGTGCTTGCCAGCAACTTGTTGAATCTGATCGTACAAAGTCTCTGGACCTGTAACGCCCATACCTGACACTGCTTGGTATGAAGAAACGAAAAGTTCCTTAAGACCATACGCCTTGTGCAGCGCACCCATCGCAACAATCATTGTCATGGTTGTGCAGTTTGGGTTAGAGATGATGCCCTTTGGACGGTTCTTGATTGCTTCTGGATTTATCTCTACAACAACAAGTGGGACCTGATCATCCATGCGGAAGAAGGTTGAGTTGTCGACGACAACTGCGCCACGGCTCGCCGCGATTGGCGCCCATTCTCCTGCGATGTCATCTGGAGTATCAAACATTGCAATATCGATGCCATCAAAAGCTTCTGGGGAGATAGCGACTACTTCGACTTCTTCGCCGCGGACCATGAGCTTCTTGCCTGCGCTACGCGCGGATGCGATCAAACGAATCTCGCCATAAACATTTGGACGCTTGGTCAAAATGTCGAGCATGACTGTTCCTACTGCGCCGGTTGCACCGACAACAGCGAGTGATGGGAGCTTCTTCTGTGTCATCGACCTGTTCCTCCATATACAACAGCTTCGTCTTCGGAATCTAATTCGAAAGCGGTATGAGCTGCCTTCACTGCCTTCTCAAGATCTGTATCGCGCAGAATTACGGAGATACGAATCTCTGAGGTTGAGATCATTTCGATATTAAGACCTGCATCTGCAAGGCAGGCGAAGAAGGTTGCTGTCACACCAGGATGAGAGCGCATGCCGGCACCTACGAGTGAGAGCTTGCCAATCTGGTCGTCATATTGAATAGAACCAAATCCAATTTCGCCTTGGATCTCTTTGAGAAGTGCGATCGCCTCAGGACCATCTGTCTTCGGGCAGGTGAAAGAGATATCTGTAAGACCTGTCGCTGCTGCAGAAACATTCTGCACGATCATGTCGATGTTGATATCTGCATCTGCAATAACTTGGAAGATTCGCGCAGCAATTCCTGTGCGATCAGGAACACCGACAACGGTGATCTTCGCTTCGCTCTTATCGTGTGCAATTCCGCTGATAATCGCCTGTTCCATATCGCCTGCTCCTTCTGGATGGTCTTTAACAATCCATGTGCCTTCGTGATTAGAAAAAGATGAACGTACGTGAATAGGAAGATCGAATCGACGCGCATATTCAACGCAGCGAAGGTGAAGAACTTTTGCGCCACTTGCAGCAAGTTCTAACATCTCTTCGTAAGTAACAGTGGTGAGTTTGCGAGCTGCTGGAACAACGCGAGGATCGGCGCTATAAACACCATCGACATCTGTATAAATTTCGCAGACATCTGCATCCAGCGCTGCAGCTAACGCAACTGCGGTTGTATCTGAACCACCGCGACCAAGGGTTGTTACATCATTCGTGTCGCTAGAGATTCCTTGGAAGCCAGCAACAATTGCAATATGTCCGGTCTCAAGCGCTTCTTGGATGCGACCTGGGGTTACATCGATGATGCGCGCTTTGCCGTGGGTGCTATCTGTGATGACACCGGCTTGAGAGCCAGTAAATGACATCGCCTCGTGACCCAAGTTGCCGATAGCCATCGCAAGCAGCGCCATCGAAATGCGCTCACCGGCGGTCAGCAGCATGTCGAGCTCGCGGCCTGTTGGCATTGGTGAGACTTGGTTGGCGAGGTCGATCAACTCATCGGTGGTGTCACCCATGGCAGAGACAACGACGCAGACCTGATGGCCAGCCTTTTTGGTGGCCACGATCCGATTGGCGACTCGCTTTAGCCCTTCGGCATCAGCGACGGAAGAGCCGCCATATTTTTGAACAATCAAACTCATGGCAAGATTTTGGCAGAACATCTGGGCTTATGGGACTTAAATCTGAAAAATCTCAGATAGTAAGACAAGGGTACGTATCAAATAATGAGATAAAAGCCAGTTTCGTTACTCGATCGTCCTTCGACCCTCAAATGCTCGGCCCAAAGTGACCTCATCTGCGTACTCCAGGTCTCCACCAACAGGCAGGCCTGAGGCCAAACGGCTCACTTTGATGCCCAAAGGCTTGATCTGACGAATCAAATACGAGGCTGTGGCCTCACCCTCTAGGTTGGGATCGGTAGCGATGATGACCTCTTGAATATTGGTATCGCCCAAGCGAACCATCAATTCGCGAATGCGAAGGTTCTCGGGGCCAACCCCATCGATCGGCGAGATCGCACCACCGAGCACGTGATACGTACCGCGAAATTCGCGCGTCTTTTCGATCGCCATGACATCTTTTGATTCTTCAACAACACAGATCGTGGAGTTCTCGCGACGAGGATCGCGACAGATTCGACAGAGCTCTTCTTCGGAGATGTTGCCGCATGTAGTACAAAACTTCACACGCTCTTTCACTGTGCGCAGAACATCAGCAAGTCGCGATACATCTACACGTTCTGATTGAATGATATGAAATGCAATGCGTTGTGCAGATTTAGGACCGATGCCAGGCAATCGCCCTAGCTCATCGATGAGATCTTGAATTGCGCCTTCATACATCGTTACTGCTCGAATTCTCTGATGACTTGTGCGCCGAGTTCACGAGCAAGTAGTGCAGTTCCTGAAAGCGCATCAGCATCATCATGTTCTTCGACTGTTCGTTCTGAAGTTGGAGCGTTAATGCTGCCATCGACAATTACTTCGATCTTCAGGTTAAGGCCAGTGATGTCGGTGAATGCTGCTTTAAGAATCTCATCGCTGCCACTGCGCAAGAATGAATCACGTGCACCAGCATTGACGATTGCAATCGTGATCGCTTTATCATCCACCGCTAATACTTGAGCACTCGCCGCGAGTAGCGACCAGGTCAATCTGCGACGCTTCTTTACATTCTCAATGACATCTGGCCACAAGCGACGTAGCGCTGCAATATCTACTGGGCCGTTGTGAACAACTGCTGGTGCAACTGGTGCTGGCGGTGCAACTGGTGCAGCAACAGGTTCTGCAACGTGCACAACAGGAGCAGTCTTAACTTCTTCTTTCTTTGGTGCGGCTTTTGGTGCTTGCACGGCAGCAGGAGCAGCAACTGGTGCACTGATCACTGATGGAGAAGGAGTTAAATCATTGATAGGTGTGTGAGCGACAAGATTGACTCCTCGCTCTAACCGTTCGATACGAGCTATCACCGCAGAATCATCACCAGCAGGAAGAAGAATCCGGCCGCAGATAAGCTCGAGAATCAAGCGGGGAGCAGTAGCACCGCGCATCTGGGTCAGGCCTTCAGCAGTTATATCCGCTGCACGAATTAAGGTTGCGGCACCAATAATGTTGGCCTGAGTAGCCATTCGCTCTAGTTGATCTTCTGGGAGCTCGCGCAACAATTGCGATGCCTTATCTTTTGTCGCACCAACAATGATGAGATCGCGAAGTCGCTCCAAGAAATCCTGAGTGAAGCGGCGTGGATCTAATCCGGATTCGATCACGCTATCAATTGCTGCAAACATGGTTGCGCCATCACGAGCAGCAAGTGCATCGATTGCTTCATCGAGTAGTGCGCCATCAGTGAATCCCAAGAGCTGAACTGCAATGTCGTAGGTGACGCCATCTGCTCCTGCGCCAGCAAGAAGCTGACCTAATACGGAGAGTGCATCACGAACAGAACCACCACTTGCACGAACTACTAATGGAATGACACCCTTAGCAACTTTGATTCCTTCAAGTGCGCAAATCTTCTCAAGGTGTTCACCAAGTACTCCAGGTGGAACCAAGCGGAATGGATAGTGGTGTGTACGTGAACGAATGGTGCTGATCAACTTATCTGGTTCAGTTGTAGCGAAGATAAAAATTACATGGGGAGGTGGCTCTTCTACAACTTTGAGCAATGCGTTAGCAGCGCCGGGTCCGAGTTGGTGCGCCTCATCAATAATGTAAATCTTGTAACGTGATTGCACTGGTGCAAAGAATGCCTTGTCGCGCAGATCGCGAGCATCATCAACCAAACCGTGTGTTGCTGCATCAAGTTCCATGACATCGATAGAGCCCGGGCCGTTTGCAACTAAATCTTTACAGGATTGGCAGACGCCACATGGATTGGGAGTCGGTCCCTGTTCGCAATTGAGGCTGCGCGCCATGATGCGAGCACTAGAAGTCTTACCGCAACCGCGAGGACCACTAAATAGATATGCGTGATGAATTGCGCCAGAGGCGAGCGCATTAGAGAGCGGCGTTGTTACATGTTCTTGCCCGATGACCTCACCAAAAGTTGATGGTCGGTACTTGCGATACAGGGCGAGAGACACAGTGCTCCTAACTAAATACTGCTAAATAAAGGGACCCTCCGCACACCCGCTAGAGCGGACCTACCCTTGCTGCCTTCCGGCCCTGGGGGAGTTCAGTACGGTAGCGCCGCACGGAGGATCTGGGGGTAATCATAGTTTCTAGAGCCGATAGGCTACGACCCGTCGGTCTTACGACCTGCACTGGAGAATTCGCATAGCGGCCGAGTGCGCACGCTTGGAAAGCGTGTAAAGGGCAACCTTTCGAGGGTTCAAATCCCTCATTCTCCGCCAGATTTGTCGTTGCGCCCTCACCTATAAAGTATCCCCGGAGGATTCGCATAGCGGCCGAGTGCGCGCGTCTCGAACACGCGTAGACGAAAGTCTCGAGGGTTCAAATCCCTCATCCTCCGCCACTTTTTAT
>CAIWXY010000060.1 GCA_903916775.1 uncultured Actinomycetes bacterium | reverse complement strand
TGCTCCACCCTTGATCAGGGATTCGATCGTCTTCTTATTGCAAACATTTTGATCGACTTTAGCCAAGAAATCACCGAAGCTGGTGTACTTGCCCTTCGCTTGGCGATTGGCAACGATCGATGCAACTACGTTCTCGCCGACGTTACGAATTGCGGTAAGACCAAATCTAATATCACTACCGAGCGGTGTGTAATCTGAAGAGGACTCGTTGACATCCGGTGGAAGCACTTTAATTCCCATGCGTCGACATTCATTGAGATAGAGCGCGCTCTTATCTTTATCATCGCGAACAGAGGTGAGCAGGGCGGCCATATATTCTGTCGGGAAGTTAGCTTTGAGATAAGCCGTCCAATACGAGACGAGCCCGTACCCTGCTGAGTGAGCGCGGTTAAATGCGTAATCAGAGAATGGAATCAAAGTATCCCAAAGCTTTTTTATGGGAGCAGTGCTAAAGCCATTGGCAATCATGCCCACTTCAAAGTTTACGTACTCTTTATCCAGAATATCTTTATTCTTTTTACCCATCGCCTTACGCAAAAGATCCGCACGGCCAAGTGAGAAGCCAGCGACTTTCTGCGCGATCGCCATAACCTGCTCTTGATAAACAATGAGTCCGTAGGTGTCACCAAGAATTTCCGCTAGTGGCTCAGAGAGTTCGGGGTGAATCGGCTCTACTGGTTTACGTTTATTCTTGCGATCTGCATAATCGGTATGCGCGTTCACGCCCATTGGTCCTGGTCGGTACAGCGCAATCACAGCAGAAATATCTTCAAATGAGTCTGGTGCCATTTGGCGAAGCAGCGCACGCATCGGCCCACCATCCAGCTGAAAAACGCCTAGTGTGTCGCCTCGACCGAGCAGCTCGTACGTCTTTGGATCATCCAGAGCGAGTGTCGCTAGGTCAACATCAATTCCTTGGTTCGCCTTGATGTTGAGCAAGCAATCATCTAGGACAGAGAGATTACGCAATCCCAAGAAATCCATCTTAAGTAGACCAATAGCTTCGCAGGCGCCCATATCAAATTGCGTGATGATCGCACCATCTGCTTCACGACGATGGATAGGAATGACATCGAGCAAAGGATCTCGACTGAGAATAACGCCAGCAGCATGGACTCCCCACTGTCGCTTGAGTCCTTCTAGTCCGCGCGCGGTATCAACAATTTTCTTGGCATCGCTATCTGATTCATAGACTGAGCGAAATTCCCCAGCCTCGCCATAGCGGTCATTTTTAGGATCAAAAATTCCCGAGAGCGTAATGTCTTTGCCCATAATGGTTGGCGGCAAAGTTTTTGTAATCTTGTCACCAATTGCGTATGGGTAACCAAGGACTCGGGTGGAATCCTTAAGCGCCTGCTTAGATTTAATATTGCTATAGGTAATGATTTGGGCGACTCGGTCTTCACCATATTTATTGGTGGCATAGGCAATCATTTCTGAACGACGACGTTCATCGAAGTCCAGATCAATATCAGGCATCGAGATACGTTCTGGATTCAAAAAGCGCTCGAACAAGAGACCATGCTTAATGGGATCAAGTTGGGTAATTCCAAGTACGTAAGAGACCAAAGAGCCTGCCGCAGAACCGCGACCTGGACCCACGCGGATACCAACTTCACGAGCATGCGAGCAGAGATCTGCAACCACTAAGAAGTAGCCTGGGAAGCCCATCTTGATCATGACGCTCAGTTCGTAGTCCAAACGCTCCTGGTAAGCAGGCGGGATTACTCCCCCGAGTCGATCAGCCAACCCCTTATTCGCAAGGGCGGTTAGCCATGAGGCTTCGGTCTCACCGCTTGGGACAGCGAATTGCGGCATGAGGTTCTCACCTTCACGCATGGTGATGTTGCAACGTTCTGCGATCCAGAGAGTGTTATCGCATGCCCCTGGGAGATCGGAGAAAAGCTCGCGCATTTGGGTTGCGCTCTTGAGATAGAACTCGTTGTTATCGAATTTAAATCGCTTGGGGTCAGCGATCGTCGACCCAGATTGGACGCATAGCAGCGCTTCATGAGCACCTGCATCCTCATGCTTTGTGTAGTGCAGATCGTTTGTCGCCAAGAATGGAAGTTTGAG
>CAIWXY010000059.1 GCA_903916775.1 uncultured Actinomycetes bacterium | reverse complement strand
TGTACGTTGTCGCTATTTCCAAGTGTGAGAGCAGGCGCTCCCGTAACAGGAATTTTTAGAACTGCTAGATCATAGGAAGTGTCTCGACCAACTACGCTGGCTGTGTATTGGTGATTGTTAGCCAACTTCACCGTAATGGTTCCGTTGCTTAATACGGCTGACTCAATGACGTGATTATTGGTCAGGATGTAACCACTGCTTTCAATGAAAAATCCCGTCCCTGTATCTTCACCATCACTCGATGTTGAATCAACTTCGACTACCGATGGAGAAACTCGAGCAGCAATTCCTGCAATTGAATTAGGCGCACGCTCAATACTCTGGGAGACCGAAACCAAACCTGTATCGCCACCAAGACTTACTCGAGTAAGGACCGCACCAACACAG
The DNA here is from genome assembly GCA_903916775.1 of uncultured Actinomycetes bacterium. Lineage (GTDB taxonomy): Bacteria > Actinomycetota > Actinomycetes > Nanopelagicales > Nanopelagicaceae > PALSA-747. The sequence continues at coordinate 4,289 of CAIWXY010000059.1, read as the reverse complement.
CCAGCTATTAGCGCCATGACTAGTGCTACATACCAAGGGACTCCACCGCGACGTGAGTGAACTACGGGAGTTGGAAGCGGCTGACTATCTGAAATCCACCAGGCAGTTGTAGATGGGGTTTCTGTTGGCGCTGAATTACTTGAAGTATTGGTTGGTTCCTGCGTACTCATACCTTTAATCCTAATCCAGAGCTGTCAGCGGCGAGCAGTGAAATCGCAAGACTCAGGATTTTTACAGTTTTGTTGCGAGAAGTACGCCGCCACCCATCGGAATTACCGTGGAATTCCAACGAGAATCCTCTTTGACTGCCCGTATTCCATCCCTGCGCGATACGCTCTCGAAATCTCGCTGAGTTGGATCTGCCACTTTTCCACCGCTGAGGACCTGATCAATAAAGAGTATTCCGCCAGTGCGAAGTAGTCGATAAGCCTCATGGATCAGATCCATTAAATCTGCAGCCGGGCGAACAACTATTACATCGTAATTATTGTCAGCTAGCTTGCCGACAACTTCTAAAACAGTTCCGGTAATGAGACGAAAGCGTTGAGCCGATATTCCCGACTCTTCGAAAACTTTTCTAGCAGTCGCTGCGTGTTCGCGCTCAACATCAATCGAGGTAAGGACTGCATCTTTGCTCGCTCCTGCAAAAATCCATAGACCGCTGACTCCAGAGCCTGTTCCAATTTCGACAATTGATTTAGCGGCAAGAGAAGAAACGACAAACTGCAAGAGTCCACCAACGCCAGGCGTTGGATCTTGAATTCCAAGCTCCGAGGCATGCGAACGCGCCTGTTGCATGAAAATATCTTCGCGTACAAATGATTCCGCGAACGCACCCATGTCACCACGATTACCGATCATGCGAAACTCGCTAACCATTCGATCAATAGTCGAGCTCCAAAAGCCGTTCCGCCCTTGATGTACTCCCCACTATCAACATCTGAGCGACCTGGACCAGCAATATCCAGGTGGACCCATCGACGCTCTCCTACGAATTGCTCGAGGAAGAGTGCAGCAGTCACAGACCCCGCCGAGAACTTCACCTTATCTGCGGTATGAACGAGGTCGGCGACATCGCTTTCTAGCGCTGGCGCATAATCATCTACAAGTGGCATGTGCCAAACTCGCTCGCTGGTTCGCTCCCCTACGTCAGAGAGCGTTTGAGCTAATTTTGAATCACGCGTGTACATCGCTGCGTATTGCTTACCGAGCCCCATGCTCGCCGCACCAGTGAGTGTGGCAACATCGATGAGATAGTCCGGGCTTAACTCTAAATCTGCATACGCCAAGCCATCGGCGAGAACGAGACGACCTTCGGCATCGGTGTTTATCACTTCGACAGTTGTGCCACCGTACTGAGTAATAACATCCGACGGCCGCTGAGCGGTACCTGACACCATGTTTTCAGCACACATCATGAGCGCTGTAACTCGAACCTTTGGTTTAATCTTTGTCATCGCACATGTGGCAGCCAAAATTGCAGCTGAACCAGCCATATCTGACTTCATTGCGACCATGGAGTCATATGGTCGCTTCAACGAAATTCCACCAGTATCGAACGTAATACCTTTGCCAACAAGTACTACATGTGCCCAGTTCTTAGATCCGGTCGGTGCGTATCGCACTTCAATCATTCGAGGACCTGGTATTGGAGCAGAGTTTCCTACTGCTCGTAATCCTCCAAATTGCGCAAGCTGACGTCCGCTTTTCACAGAGACTGTGAGGGACGAAGAATGTGCGGCTCTCACCAGCGCTTTAGCTTGTTGTGCCATCCACTCAGGATTTTTAATATTTGATGGCGTATGAATTAAGTCGCGCGCGTTCCAGATTGCATCGCTCAAAACTTGAGCCCTTGCTACTTCGTTAGAGATCGCACCGCTTACGGTGAAGGTATTGCCTGCTCGCTTCTGCTTAGCTCCAGCAGATTTTATTTCGAATCCATAGTGAGAAATTGAAAGTGCAGCGACAAAAGCGATTACGCTCTCACGCAGCGCTGAACTCGCTCCATCTGAAAATGATGTGACGAGTATTGTGAAACCGTTTCCTTTTACCTTGCGACCAAGGGCTGCACCAGCTCTGCGTAACTCTTCGCGACCAGATTTACCCACTCCAACGAGATAGAGACGTGAGACTTTGCCAAGACCATCAATCGGGAGTTCGAGAATCTCACCACTCTTGGCGGCGTAGTCAGGCCAACTCTTTACAATCGCTTGTGCGTCTAGATTCAGGCGCGTAATTACAGCGTGAGAGAATCCAGTGGAATCGAAATGAAGTCCGTCTTCGTCTTTTTGGACTGCAACAGCGAGCGCATCAAACTTCTCGATATCTTGCGGCTTGAGTGCGGCTTGTAAGGCAAATTGTGGTTGTGGCAGGCGCATAGCCGTCTCGATCAGTCGTCTCGATTATTTTTTGACGAGAGCTACAGCAGCTTGAAGCGCGTTACCCAAATTCGTGGCTTCTTCAACATTGAGTTCTACTACTAGACGTCCGCCACCTTCGAGAGGAATACGCATGACCAGGCTGCGGGCTTCCTTGGTGACTTCCATTGGGCCATCGCCAGTGCGTGGTTTCATGGCTGCCATTGTGAAACTCCCTTACTAACAGTCGCGTGAAGTCTTACAACCCTCTCGGGCTACCCGCATAACCCCTACGGGGCCTTGGGAACTATAGGAAGAAGTATCTCGCATCACGCTTGCGGTGGGAAATCGAGCATGGAGATTAAGCGTGATTTACCCCCCAGAATGACCGCATGAACCGACTTTGCCGGCACGCCTAGGGTTTCAGCAATCTCCTCTGGTGACATCCCCTTGAGTAAGTGGAGGGTCAAAATGAAGCGCTCCTCTTCTGGCAGGCTGGCAATCACTTGCGCGATAGTTGGCACCTGCTTCACCCCGCAAGGCTACTGGTCGTTGCTGAGGATTCTCTCAAAACTGCTCACCTAAAAACTAGGCGATGCATGCGCTGAGAGCGCGCTCGATCTCCGTAGTCCAGAGCGCTTTTTCCCGCTGACCTGGCTTCATAAATTCAAGAGCAGCCAAGTGGTCAAGGGCTACTTGGAGAGGTTGGTAAACCTCAAATGGGTCCAAGACAACGACGGGTTTGGAATGGAAATTTAGATACCGTCCTACCCAAATTTCAAAGAGCTCCTCGAGCGTTCCAAGACTTCCCGGAAGGGCAATGAAGGCATCGGATAACTCTTCGAGTTTTGCTTTGCGACTGCGCATGTCAGGAGTCACAAACATTTCAGTCGCGTTCTCATCCCCAAATTCCAGACTGAGCAGGCTCTCTGGAATCACTCCCCAGGTCTTTGCTCCACCATCTCGAGCCCCACGAGCTACCGCGCCCATCATGGAAACCTTGCCCCCGCCCCAGACCAACTCCCAGCCGCGAGCAGCAATTGCTTGCCCAAGATCATAGGCAAGATCAATGTACTTTTGATCGATGCTCGGAGAAGACGAGCAATAAACGCTGATTCGCATAAGGCAATTCTCGCACGTCGCCTTCCAGTTCAGATACGGTACCGCCATGAGAAAAGCATGGGGTTATGGCGTATCTACAGTTGCAAGCAATGGCGATGTACTCGACGTTTGGTACACAGATCTTGGTCTTGAGCCGCTAGCAAGCAAATCTGATCTCACCGCACTTCTTGCACCAGATCACGATCGCGCAGTGACACGAGCAATCGTTGATATTGAGATCGATCTCGATTCAGCACCTACAAGAGCTGCAGATGCCTACCTGCGTCTGCACCTACTCTCCCACCGACTTGTTAAGCCACATGGCCAAAACCTCGACGGTGTATTTGGACTACTGACCAATGTCGCCTGGACATCTGTAGGACCATGCTCACTCGTAGATTTTGAAAAAACTCGCCTTCGCTTGCGCGCAAAGTATGGGCAGATCACCGTGTATGGCGTCGATAAATTCCCTCGCATGGTTGATTACGTAATTCCTGAAGGCGTTCGCATCGCCGATGCCGATCGAGTACGACTTGGTGCACACCTCGCAGCAGGTACAACGATCATGCATGAAGGTTTTGTGAACTTCAATGCCGGAACACTTGGCAGCTCTATGGTCGAGGGCCGAATCAGTGCTGGTGTTGTTATTGGAGCGGGCAGCGACGTTGGTGGTGGCGCCTCCATCATGGGAACTCTCAGTGGTGGCGGCAAGCAAGTCATCTCAGTTGGCGAACGCTGCTTACTTGGAGCTAACTCAGGACTTGGAATTAGTTTGGGCAACGATTGCATCATCGAATCTGGCACCTACATCACAGGCGGTTCAAAAATCAC
>CAIWXY010000058.1 GCA_903916775.1 uncultured Actinomycetes bacterium | reverse complement strand
CTCTTGCTTGAAAACTAGCAATCGCACTCCGAGAGTGCTAACGCCAAATCTAGCCTGAGGCGGGAGTTAGGGCAAAATTTAAACCGGCCTGTGGAGAACTGGGGAGAAGCCAGGGCGTACCTGAGTAAAACGACTTAGGAGAGGGCGAAGCCTGAAGAACGGGTAGTTGTGCGAGCCTCGCGGAGTCGGCGAAGGCGCTTGACCAGCATGGGGGCCGCCACCAGAGCTTCTGGGCGATCAATGAGGTTATTGAGGAGCTGATAATACTTAGGAGGGGTGAGATCAAAGAGTTCCTTGATGGAGGACTCTTTGGCACCGGCATAACGCCACCATTGACGTTCAAAATCCAAGATTCGGATTTCTAGCTCGGTCAGCCCCGACAGCTCAGCGCTAAATTCGCTAAATTCTTGAGCGGGTAGACCAGCAGGTGAAGTGCTTTCCATGTCCCGAATACTAAGAGAAGGCACTGACAAATCGGGCATTTCGACTCACGACACGATGATGAGTCTCTGAAGTCAAGATTGAGAGTTCTCTAGAGAATCGAGTCGTTCTGCTTCCTTAGCAATGTTCTTGGCCATCGTCGGGAAGATAAATCCGTGGAATGGATATACCGCAGCCCAGTACAGATGCCCGCCCATACCCTTAGGTTGGAAGGTCGCACGTTGAGTAAGTCGGCGAACTACTCGCCCATCTTTTTTCACTTCATCAATTTTAAAATTGAGCCAAGCCTTACCGGGCAGAATCATCTCGGCAATGAGAGTGAGTTGTTCGTGACGCTTAAGAACTTCTACTCGCCAAAAATCTAAACTCTCACCTTGACGCAAAAAATCTGGATCGCGGCGACCACGACGCAATCCCACGCCACCGATACATCGATCCATAAATCCACGAATCCACCAGAGCACATCTGATCCATACCAACCATGAGCGCCACCGATTTTTTCCACTGCGCGCCATAGAGATTCAAGTGATGCATCCGTCTCGACAAATCGCTCATCGAAATATTCGGCTGTTCCAGACCACTCTGGATCTCCTTGAGTCTTCTGCCATGGCGGCATATAAAGACCTGCATCAGACCAACGAGTCTCCACCAAGTGGGACGAGACTTGTTCGAGCGCTAATGAAAATGCGGCCGAGATGGGTAATAGGCCCTCTGGTGGTGGCGGAATGATGGCATCGACGCTCTTACTCGGATCCACGACAACTTCATTGATGAGGGAGCCGACCAATGGCTTCGCAAGTGAAGTCGGGACTGGTGTCACAAGACCAATCCACAAACTGGAAAACCCAGGGGTGAGAACTGGAACTTTGATGATGGTTCGCTTACGCAAACCCGCTACGTGAGCAAAGTTTTTCATTAACTTCTCGTAGGTCAAGACCTCGGGGCCGCCAATATCAAAAATTCCTGAAATAGGTTGAGGCAGTTTGGCAGCCTGGCTGAGGTAGTAGAGCACATCGCGAATTGCAATGGGCTGAATCCGGTTAGTCACCCATTTGGGAGTAATCATCACAGGAAGTCTGTGAGTGATGTGTCTGAGCATCTCGAATGAGGCAGATCCAGATCCAATGATGATTCCCGCTCTCAATTCCAGCACCGGCACAACTCCAAATCCCAAACGTTTGCCGGTATTGGCACGCGACTCTAAATGCTGGCTTCGGCGTGCATCATTAGCAATACCGCCCAAGTAAACAATTTGACTCACATTGGAAAGTCGGGCTGCATGCGCAAATGTTGCCGCTATCTGCTCTTCAACTTTTTCAAAATGGGTCGCAGCGTTGATTGAATGCAACAGATAGAACGCAGTATGAACGCCGCGTAAAGCTTCAGCGGTGGCAACTACATCACTGGCATCGCCCACTGCCACTTCTACGCTATCGACCCAGGGAAGGCCCTGGATTTTCTGCGGATCTCTCACAAAAACTCGGACGCGCATATTTTGACGAAGCAGAGTTCTGACCAATCGACCGCCGACATAGCCAGAAGCTCCGGTAACAAGAATGAGACGTTTTGGTGAATCTTGTGGATCCTGGGCCTCGCGGGCCTGCTCGGTGAACGCGCTCATGAGGAAAACTGTAGACTGCTCCCAGGCAATAACCGAACTTTTTTCCAGTTAAATTTCGAGGGTCAGGACATAGAGATGGCAAAACCACGCGTAGTAATCCTTGGTGGCGGCTTTGGCGGCCTAGCGGCAGCGGAGGCGCTTGGTCAGAGCGCAGATGTCACTGTCGTAGATCGCAACAACTACCAGACCTTCCTACCCCTGCTTTATCAGGTATCAACTGCCGGTATGGCAGCTGACAACGTTGCCTTCCCGATCCGCGGCGCGCTTCGCAAGAGCCATACAAAGTTTCGCCTTGGCTCACCAATCGCGGTGGATCATAAGAACAAGACCGTGAAGCTCGACAGCAGTGAGGTCCTTCCATTTGATTACCTCGTCGTAGCAATGGGGTCTGTAACTGCTGACTTTGGAATCCCGGGCGTTGCAGAAAATACACTCGGCATGAAGTCGATCCATGAATCAATCACCATCCGCTCAGAAGTAATGCGTCGCTTTGAAGATCTCTGCCGATTTGAAGATAAGACTCGCCTCAAGATTGTTGTCGTTGGTGGCGGACCAACAGGTGTCGAAATGTCTGGAGCTCTTGCAGAGCTCGTTCGCGGACCACTTAAGAACGACAACCAAGAAGCAGCAAAGCTGATTGACGTTTATCTTGTTGAGGCTGGCCCTCGTCTCCTTCCAATGTTTGCTGAAACACTCACAACGCGTACCAAGAAATATTTAGAGAAGATCGGCGTCAACGTACTCCTCAACACAGCAGTATCTTCAGTCGAGTCTGGTCGCATCAACTTTGCCAGCGGCGAAGCAATTGATTCACAGATCATCATCTGGGCAGCTGGCGTCAAGGGCTCTCCTGCGGTCGCTGACCTCAGCTTGCCTATCGTTGCAAGTCGCCTAGATACACAACCAACTCTGCAAGTAACTGACTATCCATATGTCTTTGCGGTTGGTGATGATGCTGGCGCCAAGGGTGCCAATGGTCGCTTCTTGCCACAGGTTGCTCCGGTTGCAATGCAACAAGGTCGCTTTGCAGCGAAGCAGATCCTTCGTCTTGCTAAGGGTGAATCACTCGGAGAATTTAAGTATGTCGACAAGGGCTCAATGGCGACAGTTGGTCGCAACAAGGCAATCATTCAGGTTAAGGGAATCAAGATTTATGGCCCTATCGCCTGGTTTGGTTGGCTGACCCTGCACCTCTTCTATCTCCTTGGCGCACGTAACAAATTCGGCACCATGGTTGACTGGAGCTGGAACTACCTGACATTCGATCGCGGCAACCGCAATATTTTTGACTCGTTCTAATTCTTAATACGAGCCTCAATAGTCATGTCATATATCAACCTCCGCGGGCATCAGACGTGGAGCGTTGAATATGGCGTGGATGGGGCACCCGTACTTCTATTGCACGGCGGCCTAAGTTCAACTGAGAGCTTTGCCTGGCAAGTGCTTCCTGCTACTGAAAATAGATTTCATGTCTACGGATACGACAGAACTGCACATGGCAGAACTGGGGTGCGCGAAGGTTTCTATCACTTCGAATTCCAAACCGCAGACGCAATTGCTTATATAGAAGATGTCATTGGTGGACCGACCCATCTCTTGGGTCATAGTGATGGCGGAATTATTGCGCTACTTGTAGCTATCAAACGGCCTGATCTCGTCCTCTCTATCGTCGCTGGCGGCGTGAACTATTCATGGGACTGCGGATTAAAACTTGGCTTAGATGAATCCACTTTCGAAATCAGCGATGAGCAGCGGCTTAAGTTTCTTGAGCGCTCCCCCGATTCACCAGAGTGGCAAGAGAGGATTATTCGCAAAGCGCACGAAGTCTGGGCTACTGAACCAAATATCACTGAAGCCGAGCTGGCCACAATCACCTGTCCAGTGTTGGTTCTCAATGGCGATGATGAAGTCTTTGATACCAAGCACGGCGTGGATCTCTACAACGCGCTTCCTAATTCGCAGTTGGCAATCGTTCCAGGAACTACGCATGCGCTGCTTAAAGAGAAGAACGAGCTAGCCCTTGCGATCATCAATGATTTCTATGATCACCCAATCCGGGGTCAACTTACAGAAGAGATAGCTCCCGACCCCGATTAACAGCTTCATCGCGAGATTCGACCTTCATTTTGCGATAGAGATTTTTCAGGTGTGTCTTGATGGTGTTCTGAGAGATGTGCAGAGTCGCTGCAATTTGGACAATCGGCAATCCAGTGGCAAGACGGCGCAGAATATCTAGCTCTCGTTTAGTCAACGGAATTCCACTGCTGGTTGAGGAGTGTTCGGTCTTCTTGATCTTGTCTCTAATCATTGTTGCCAACTGCTCCATATACACAGTCGGGTGTTTTGCGGCTATTTCCAGGAGATAGTTCTGTGTCCTTGCACCCTGCAAGCCAAATATGGCTTTAAAACCATTTTCCATTGCGATATCGATTGCACGTTCCAGATGCTCACGTGCACGTGCAGGGTTTTCGCCAAACACTTGGGCCGATATCAGCTCCTTGGTGAGAAACTCGCGTGGGTTATTGGCGGGAAATGCATCTAAAATCTTCTGAGCATTACTCGGATCGCGCTGCGCCTGATAACTCGTTGTAAATGAACTCGTGGTCCTGGTCTGTGGCATCCGATACAGAAGTTCTCCGATGCGCTCATTATCGACGAGTGCCACGCGGACCAACAATTCGTGCTCATCAATAATTCTAGAAATATCAGGTGAAAATGTCTGGCCAGAAACAACTTCTCGTGCAGACCTAATGTAAGCAAGACTCTCCGATATGTCGCCACGACCTACAGCAATGAGAGCAAGTTTAGATTTAAAAGCAGCAATCCAATGTGACTGATTGAACTGCCCTGCTAGCGGCAAATATTTCACGAGCATCTCTTCAGCTCGCTTGAGATCGGCATACTCTCGATAACTGTCGGCCAAGCAGTAGACCGCCTCAAATGGAAAGAACATTCCAGAAACATTCATTTTTTCCGCATTGGAGAGCGCAAAGAGTGAATGGTCTACCGACTCACGAAGTCGTCCTTCGCCGAGCGCAACTAGAGCGCTCATGGCTGGAATTGAAATCGTAGGAACTATCCCAGGCACAGGGCCTTCATTATCGGAGGCGGCCTCTAGCATTGCCTCTAAATTCTTATGGTCTTCCATCAAGAACGCTGCGGTAGCGGCTGCTCTAAAAACTGTTACTGCATGAGCACCAGCGGATGTCCGCTCTCGTGGTGGTAATTGCAGCATCGCTTGCGCCTGAGCGATCACACCGGTGAGGTCACCATTTAATAACGTGATACGAGATTCGAGCAAGGCCAATTCTGGTTGACCCGCATGTGGGCTAGGTGCTTTTCCAAGTGACTCTTTGAGTCGATGATGTAGGACAGTTACTGCATCGGGATTGCCAGTGACAGCTTCAAAGGCAGCACGTAAATATAACGACCCCGCCTCATCAAGTTGCATATGCCCTTCTAGGTTTTCAATGCATCGATAGAAAAGTTGTCGATTGGCTGTAAACATAATGTCGAGCAAGTTGCCAGAAGCGAGCGCGAGTACACGCTCGGAATCATCTATCTGCTCAAATAAAAGCAGAGCTGTTAAAACATCGTCATGCTTGAGGTAATAATCAGCTGTGCTGCGCACAATTTCTGTGAATTGTGGTGACTCGAAACGCAATTCATCTACCAAGTAACTTCGGATAATCTCATTGAGTGAGTACTTAACCGGATTATCACTTCTTTGAATAATAAAAATATTCTCTCGGGCCAAAGCTTTTAAGGCTGCTTCAGGGCTAGCAATAATGTTGATCTCATTGATCAGCGCTAAATCAAAAGTCTCGTAGAAAGCCATATGGCGAAGAAGTAAAAGTTGATCTTCACTCAGATAAAACAAGGCAGTCTTGATGATGTTTTGATGGCGAAGATCTTGCGTGATTCGAGCTGTTGTGAAGTCAAATATTCCATCTGCTGCAATCGTGTTGAGCACCATTTGAACACCAGCGGGCCAACCGTCGGCAAGTGCCAGCGCTCGTTTCAATTCTGGATTATGTGGATCTAGTCCTTGTGCAATAACCAGGGCATCAATCTCACTCTGGGAGAAAGAGAGGTCAGCACTTGTAAGAAATCGAATCGCATCCATATTGACTGGGCGGGTGTACGTAATAACAGGCAACGTGCTTCGGATAGAGAGCGTCTTGGTGTTAAGCGGGGCATTATCTGTCCATGCCTGCAAAATTTCAGTGTGCTCTGGCGGCAAGTGGTCGACATTGTCGAAGACAAAGTGGAAGTCTTCGTTCCACGTCCCGATCTCATTGCAAATTTGGATCATGACCTTGACGTGGTCAAAATCTTTGACAGAAATATCATCGACCCATAATGCGAAATCCGCCCGCACTCGTCGAATACATTCAACAAAGTTGAAGATTGCATCTCGCGAGGTGTCTTGCCGGGATGCCGAGTACCAGGCTGTCACATGAGGATGGCGCGCTGCCCATTGGGCGGCTAAAACTGTCTTCCCGTAGCCACCGGGAGCCATCACGACCATTGATCGCGGGGACTCCTCTTCGAGCCAATCCAAAAGGTGTAGCCGCGAAATGAACTGTGGCAGCGCTGGAACTGGGGCGATTCGGCTCAGAGATACGCCTGGGAGCAGAGCTCTCGCATCACCCTGGCTGTTTTCTTGGCGCTTACTCACCCTCTAATGGTGGCATGGGGTGAGTCAAAATCATCTAGATCGGAGGGTGAGCATGCGGGTGAGATGAGTAGATCTCTTTACGATTGAATTAAGGCGTCACCGCAATTGTGATGGGGGCAGAGAGGGCATCTAAGTAAGCCACAGTGCCGAGCTTCTGGGCGCTCACCGAGCAGATGCCGGCGCTTAATCCAGTCAAAGTTAACCCTTCAACAGCGCAGACCCGTGGGGTTGTTGTTGAATACACGACAACGCCACTTCCGCGACCACCAGTGCTGGTAAGACTTAACACGCCTCCAACACCAATTGATTGGCTAGATACCGAAACAAACAATCTTGCTTGAGGAACTCTTAGAGCGAAAATACTGGTGTACATCGTGATGATGTCAATCGTTTTCGGAGTAGCCATGAAATAACCGATGCCACTACCCGCTGGCAATTGAGCACTTGTCAGCGCTGGAATTGAACTCCAATGCACACCATCGACAGATGTCATCGGCACTTCTTTATTGGATTGGTAAGGCAATTCGAGTGTTATCGGTTTAAGCAACACGCTCAATGGTTTTCCGTCGGTAGCCGTTTCTTTAATTTGAATTACTGGAAGCATCTTTGTGACAGATGTATCGGTGATCACTGGAGTAAGTGTCACGACAGCAGGTACGCTAAACGCCCCCACAGGGACCACAACTTTGGCACTTACAGTTTTAACGGGAGTCTCTCCGAAAGTGAATTGAGCAGTCAGTGCTTGAGTTGGTACATTCACAAGTGCCAGCGAGGTACCAACTCGCACAAAGGGAACTACAACAGGAGTTGGTGTTGGAATAACAACTGGAGTTGTTCGTGGAGCTCTTGCAGTTGGTGTTGGACCGCTTGGGACAGTTGGAACCGTAGGTGTTTGCTGCGAAACGACGATGGCCAAGCTAGCTGACTCACCGCTGGCGTAGATGCCAGATCCGTCATACTCCGCATAAATGTGGTGAGTACCAACCGCCAATTGGGATTGAGTGATTGTGCACGCGCCTAATGAAAGCGTGCAGGTACCAAGAATCACTTCGCTGGTGTCAGAGATCTCTTCTTCTAGGACAAGAGAGCCTGTTGGTGCACCACCAGCGCTACTAACAGTTCCTGAGAAGCCAATCAGCTCAGGGAAAATTGCTGATGCCGTTGTCGATGTGAGAGTCACTGTGACTGGATACTGAATTACCTCTGTTATCGAAGCAGATGTACCTCCTTGCGTAGAGGAATCACCGCTGTAAATAGCTGAAATTTGGTGACTTCCCGGTGACAAGAGATGCGTTGTGTACGTCGCAATACCCGACACTAACGGGATGTGATTTCCAACAGGGGTGCCATCGACGAGCAGTTGAACAGTTCCCGTTGGTGTTGTACCTGTAGAAGCAATAGAAGTGGTGAATGTGACGTTAGAACCTTGGGTAGCAACCGAGCTGTCGCTCACCACAGCAATCGCCGCCGTAGATGCAGTAATCGTCTGCGTAATTGAAGCTGAGGTACTTCCAGAGTAATTACCATCGCTGATGTACTCAGCGAATATATTGTGATCACCCACGCTCAGTGGTGCGTTAATTGTTAAGACG
>CAIWXY010000057.1 GCA_903916775.1 uncultured Actinomycetes bacterium | reverse complement strand
TGCCAACTCCCCTGAACGCTCGGCCCGATCTGCAATCGAATTACGTAGCGGTTGCAAATAGGTGCGAATGTTTTTTCGCCAATTCTTCTTTGCATCCAGAGTAACGGCGGCAGTGAGAAGATCATTTCCTGCAATGTGCCGAAGATCTAGCAAACCCATAGCAACCTTAAAATCATTGCGAGAGACCATACGCGTCTCACTGCGAGTACGGACAGAATAATCAACCTGTCGACCAACGCTCCACAGCGGATTCAGTAGTGCGCTGATAAATGCCGAGAGTTGTTTTTCATCCAGACCATTGTGAAGCAGCAAAATATCCAGATCAGAACCTAGCGAGAGCTCCCCTCGCCCAAAACCTCCAACTGCGGCAAGTGCTATCTCGCTACTTTCGAGCTCTGCAACGAGAAGAGCGTCGTGAAAGAGTCCGGCAAGTTCTTTATCACTTGCATCAGATCTATCACGACGCTCTCTTGTACCCATAATGAGTTAAGTCTATGTATTTTAACCCTTAGATCGCATCAACTCCACGTTCACCTGTACGAACCCGCACAATGTGATCGACTGGAACTGACCAAACCTTGCCATCACCAATCGCACCCGTCGAGGCTGCCTTCACGATGACATCGATGACTTTTTCGGCATCGCTATCGTCGACGACAACTTCTAAGCGAACTTTTGGAATGAGATCGACTGTGTATTCCGCACCGCGATAAACCTCGGTGTGACCACGTGTGCGACCAAAACCACTCGCCTCTGAAACTGTCATGCCTGTAATGCCGTAAGCCTGCAAAGCTGTCTTTACATCATCCAATTTAAATGGCTTGATGATTGCTGTAATGAGTTTCATTTTTGCCCCTTAGTAATTGGATTATTTGTTAGATGTGAAGTTAGAGAGGAAACGTGACCCATCAGAGAGATTTGCACTCTCGTAGGCTGTCTCACCATGCTGAGATAGATCCAGTCCAGCGACTTCATCTTCCTCAGAGATGCGCATACCGATCGTCTTATCCAAGATCTGGGCCAGGATATACGTGACGATGAATGAATACGCTACGACGGCAACAACTGCTAGAGCTTGGTGACCCATAAGAGTCCATCCACCCTTGTAGAAGAGTCCGTTTGCGCCGTTGACCATCTTGGTACCGAAGAAGCCGATTAAGAGAGCTCCAAGGATTCCGCCAACAAGGTGGACTCCAACAACATCGAGCGCATCATCGAACTTAAATACATTCTTCAGCCCTACTGCCAAGCAGCAGACAACACCGGCAGCAAGACCGATAGCGATTGAACCCATTGGGCTAACGAATCCACACGCTGGGGTGATTGCGACAAGACCAGCAACCGCACCTGATGCAGCACCGAAAGTTGTTGCGTGTCCATCGCGAATCTTTTCAGTCAACATCCATGCAACGAGAGCTGCACCGGTCGCTGTATTTGTATTAACGAAAGCATAAGCAGAAAGAGTATTCGCGCCTAGTGCTGAACCAGCGTTGAAGCCGAACCAACCGAACCATAGAAGTCCTGCACCAAGAAGAATGAATGGGACGTTGTGCGGACGCATGCGCTCCTTCGGCCATCCCTTGCGCTTTCCAAGAACAAGCACCAAAGCAAGTGCAGCTGCGCCAGCATTAGCGTGAACAACAGTTCCACCCGCGAAATCCTCGGCACCTTTTTTGGCCAACCAACCCGAAGGCGAGAAGACCCAGTGAGCAACTGGTGCGTAAACAATGACGAGCCAGATAGCGCTAAATACGACCCAGCTACCGAACTTGATGCGATCTGCAGAACCACCAGTGATAAGAGCAGGGGTAATGATTGCGAACATCAATTGGAAGGCACAGAAGACAAGTGGCGGAATTGTGAGTGTTTCAAACCCAGTGGCTTGTTGCCAAATGTGATTGAGGCCAAACTGATGGAGGTTTCCGATCCATGAGCCTTTGCCATTGAACGCAAGGCTATAGACGCCAGTGATCCAAAGGACACTGACTATTCCCATTGTTACAAAATTTTGCGCGAGCATTCCGAGTACATTCTTGCCGCGAACCATGCCGCCATAAAAGAAGGCCAAGCCGGGTGTCATGAGCAGAACGAGCGCTGCGGATGCCAAGATCCACGCTGTATCACCAGTGTTGTATTGCATCGATTCTCCAATAATTAATCCGAGTAGTTGTCGTGCGGATGCTGAAGATCTCGTCGTTGAGAGGCCGTAATAGTTGCGCGAACCTGTTACACCAAATGTCGTGTCGTGTTACGACTAGGTTACAAAAGTTTACGCCAGTGCGGGGAATTCCCACGGATTTAGGCTCCCGAGCCGCTCAGGAAGCGCTTGACTCCTCGAGCAGCCCCTGGATATAACGATCGGGGTTGAAGGGGGCAAAATCGGTTGCGCTCTCCCCTGTCCCCACAAACTTAATGGGAATCCCGGTCTCGCGTTCGATGGCCAGGGCTATTCCACCCTTTGCCGAACCATCGAGTTTGGTCAAGATCAGCCCCGTTACTCCAACGCTTTCAATAAAGCTCTTGGCCTGGGTGATTCCATTTTGACCCGTAGTCGCATCGACGACCAAGAGCACCTCATCAATTGGCGAATGCTTACTTGCTACTCGCTTGATCTTCGCTAATTCATCCATGAGATTAGATTGAGTGTGGAGTCGACCTGCAGTGTCGATGATTAAATAGTTGGCGTTCTGCTCCTGAGCTCGCGAGACAGCATCAAAGACAACAGCTGCGGGATCGCCTTGAAACTTTCCTGCGACAACGTCGACGCCAATTCGACTCCCCCAGGTCTGAAGTTGTTCGATTGCCGCGGCACGAAATGTGTCAGCTGCCGCAACAACAACTTTTCTCTGATCAGATTTAAGTTGGTTCATCAATTTTGCTACAGATGTTGTCTTGCCAGTTCCATTAACCCCGACAACCATGACGAGAGTTGGTCGATCCGCATGAAAACTAAGACTGCGATCAGCATCTGTCATCATCGATCGCAGCGCCCGTGAAAGCGCGACTTCCAACTCATCAATTTTCTCTCGCTTGGCAATCTCGATAAGTGAATCCGTAAGAGTCGCACCCAGATCAGCTTCGATCAACGTTGTGCGAAGTTCATCCCAATCAGCACTGCTTACGGCGACAGCGCTACGCAGCTTGTTAAAGATTTTAGAAAATAAGGCCACAGTTACCCCAAACCGATCAGAAGTTAGACGGTCTCGGATTCACGCAAGCGTTGAGAGATTACCTCTGAGACGCCATCGCCACGCATAGTTACACCGTAGAGAGCATCCGCAATCTCCATGGTGCGCTTCTGGTGAGTGATGATGATGAGCTGTGACTTTTCGCGAAGCTCCTCAAAGACACTAAGCAGGCGCCCCAAGTTGGTGTCATCCAAAGCAGCTTCAACTTCATCCATGACATAAAACGGGCTTGGACGTGCTTTAAAGATCGCAACGAGCATCGCGACAGCAACCAATGAGCGTTCACCACCCGAGAGCAATGAAAGACGCTTCACGCGCTTTCCTGGTGGGCGAGCTTCAACATCAACGCCTGTAAGCATCATGTTATGTGGATCAGTAAGAATTAAGCGACCTTCGCCACCTGGGAACAATCGGGCAAAGATAGCCTTAAATTCGCGCTCAGTATCTCGGTAAGCCTGAGCAAAGATTTCGACGACCTTGTCATCGACTTCCTTGATGATGTCCAGTAGATCTTTCTTTGTCTTCTTCAAATCTTCGAGCTGTTCGGCCAAGTAACGCAGGCGTTCTTCGTGTGCGTTGTACTCCTCAAGAGCCAATGGGTTGATCTTGCCCAGCATGGTGAGTCCGCGTTCAGCCTGGGCCAATCGCTTTTCTTGTTGATCACGGCGATAAGGGATCAAGTCTCCCGGAATGAAATTGCCATCTTCATCTTCAATCAGAGTTGGCACATCATTTTCTGGACCGTACTCAGAGATCAAGGTGGCTACATCAATGCCCATTTCCTCAACAGCACGAGTTTCGAGCTGTTCGATACGCATCCGTTGTTCGGCACGTGCGATTTCATCTTGATGCACACTCGAAGTGAGTTGATCTAACTCAGTTGTGAGTTCGCGAACGCGACCGCGGATAGAGAGTGTCTCGCCTTCTCTGTCAGAACGTGCAGCTTCTAGGCGCTCACGTTCGGCAAGGGCCTTAGCAATTGTTACTTCGATCTGAATGAGCACTTCATATGCACAATCTGCAATCTCTTGCGCAGCCTTTGCCGCAATTGCGCGTTGCTCCATGCGAGCGATTGCCTTTACGGCATTGTCGCGCTCTGTCTGCGCGGCAACCTCGAGCGCCTTTGCGCGTGCACCAATTGCAGTAACTCGCTCTTCGAGTGTGCGAAGTTCCAGACGTGAATCCACTTGTGAAGTGCGTAGCGCAGCTACTTTGTTGCGAAGCTCTTCACGAGCACTTGTGTCTGGCTCTTCTGGCACAACGGTTGATTCAAATTGTGCGATCGCACTCTGCAAATCATTCTCGTCGTGAGTGCGCTGTTCTGTTGCGGCCACAATAGAGGCAGCCAAACGGTCGAGCTCCGCTTGAGCGCTCTTCACGTTTTGACCAGCAACTGCCATTTGCTCAGCAAGACCTGACATCTTGGCATCAGATTCGTTGAGTCCAGCAAGTGCGAGATCATGAGCTTTCTGGGCAACCTCTAACGCGCTCTGCGCCTTAGCAAGTTCAAATTTAAGTTGATCGCACGTCGCAATCGTGCTCTCGAGTTCAGTGCGCGTGCGTTCGATGAGAGATGAAATTTCAATTGCGCTATTTGTTCCAGCAGAACCGCCTCGAACACGATTGCGACTAACAAGATCACCATCGCGCGTAACAGCAGTAATGCCAGGATTTGCATCTACAACGCGGCGTGCTTCCTCTAGGTCGTTTACTGCGACGACCCCAGCAAGTAGGGCTTGAATCATTGAACTCAAGCCATCTGATGTAATGAGCGAAGAAAGTGGTTCGAGTCCAGCAGGAGTTGAACGGGCTGATCCAAATTCTCCATCGACTACGAGCAGTTCGGATTGACCCGCCGCTTCCGACTTGAGCATGCCAAGAGCATGAACAGCCGAGGAGAGATCTGAGACAACGATGGATTCAGCCAGTGGTCCAAGGGCCGCCGCAACCGCAGCTTCCCACCCTGCGCGAACTGAAATCAATGCGGAGAGTCGACCGCGACTGCTTGCGCCACCTCGACCTTCCAAAATTGCTGCTCCGCCATCGCGATGGAGAAGTGATTCTTCTAGGGCACTCAAGCGTGCGGTAAGGCCAGCGCGATCTCGTCCGGCGCTTTGTTCGCGCTCAAGCAGCGCTGTGTGCTCTGCAACAAGCTTCTCTAATTCGCTCTTAGCTTTTTCGTAGACAGAATCGAGTTCTGGTTCAAAACGATCTACTCCTGCAATTTCTGCTTCGAGTTCAGCAAATGTTGTTCTGAACGCGATCAGGCGTGTTGCTGCTTCTACGCGCGCAGAATCCAGGCGGGCTAGCTCGGCATCGGTTGCATCGATGCGTGCACGGAGTCCGTTGATATGACCCTCTTGACGAGCCGTGCCTTCACGTTGATCTGAGACTGCTCGAAGCGCTGCAGCAACCCTGCTCTCTTCCTGAGAAAGAGCCGATTCGCTATTGCGAAGTTCTTCCGAAATTCCGGCAAGTTTGGCTTTGGCGCCTTCAACTTGAGCTGCTTGTTCCTTTTCTTGCTCACGCAGCGTGAGAGCTTCGGCATCCATACTCTCAGGATCGCGACCATTCGCGCGAGCTTCTTCACGTTCTTCTGAAAGAAAACGTGCTCGCTCAGATGAGAGTGATTGAATTCCGCGAAACTTTTCACGTTGAGCAGTAAGTCGATAGTAGTTTTCTTGTGCGGTGACAAGAAGTGGATTTTCTTGAAGGGAGATTGAGTCGAGTTCAACTTCACGCGCTCTTGCAGTATTGAGTTGCTCTTCAACAACATCGCGACGTCCACGAAGCGAGGTTTCATCCGCAACTTCTGCTGCAAAAGTTCCTCGCAATGAGATGAGGTCATCTGCGAGTAGACGAAGTCGTGCATCTCTAGCATCGCTTTGAATGATAGAAGCTTTGCGCGCTACTTCGGCCTGCTTGCCCAATGGTTTAAGTTGGCGACGGAGTTCGACAGTTAAATCTTGAATGCGTGCAAGATTGCCTTGCATCGAATCTAGTTTGCGAAGCGCTTTCTCTTTGCGCTTGCGATGCTTGAGAACGCCGGCAGCTTCCTCGATAAATGCACGTCGCTCTTCTGGGTTAGCCAAAAGAATTGCATCGAGTTGGCCTTGGCCAACAATGACGTGCATCTCGCGGCCGATACCGCTATCACTGAGCAATTCCTGAATATCAAGCAGACGAGTGGTCTCGCCATTGAGTTGGTATTCACTTGTTCCGTTACGGAAAAGTATTCGAGTGATTGTTACCTCAGTAAATTCAATAGGAAGAACACCATCTGAATTATCAATTGTGACCGAAACTTCTGCGCGACCTAGTGGTGCACGACCTGATGTACCCGCAAAGATGACATCTTCCATCTTGCCGCCACGAAGGGACTTTGCGCCCTGTTCACCCATCACCCATGAGAGGGCATCAACAACGTTAGATTTTCCAGAGCCGTTGGGACCCACCACGCACGTGATTCCCTCTTCGAGAAGAAGGGTTGTCGAGGAAGCAAAGGACTTAAACCCCTTGAGGGTCATGCTCTTTAAATACACGGGTGTAACCTATCGAAAAAGCACCCATAAGCTATAAATGCCGAGCTCTTAAAACTCTTTACTCGTAGTTGAGAGTTACTCTGCTTTGAGAATATCAAGGGCAAGACGCGCAGCCACTTGTTCGGCCTCTCTCTTGCTCTTGCCAACTCCTTGTTGGTACTTGGCACCACTGATTATCACAGCTGCCGTGAAACTTTTATTGTGATCAGGCCCGGACTCAGAAATCTCGTACTCCGCTACTCCTAGTCCACGAGCAGCAGCTAGCTCCTGAAGTGCACTCTTCGCATCCACCCCACCACCATGAACTAACGCTGCATTCAGTACCGGTGTGAGCCACTCCAAAAGTTTTACCTGAGCAACTGGTAGCCCATGCTCTAAATAGATGGCACCGATAAGTGCTTCGAGTGAATCAGCGAGGATGGAATTTTTATCTCGGCCACCAGTAGTTTCTTCGCCCTTGCCAATTCGTAGGTGAGCACCAAGATCTAATGTTCGCGCCAGATCTGCCAGCGCTTTTGTATTGACCACACTTGAGCGAAGCGGAGAGAGTCTGCTCTCATCCAAATCTGGAAAACGCTTATAAAGCTCTTCTGTGATGACTAATCCCAAAACGCTATCGCCCAAAAATTCGAGGCGTTCATTTGTAGGGATTCCACCAGACTCATATGCATATGAGCGGTGGGTTAAAGAGAGTTCAAGCAACTGCGGTGATATCGAAATGCCTAATCTCAGAGAGAGCGAACCATCTCTAAGATCATTCTGTGCAGAGCGAGAGCTCAGATCAAACCTCTAGAACCTGGCGACGGTTGTATGTGCCGCATGTTGGACATGCTGTGTGCTGCAACTTTGGCTGCTGGCACTGACCGCAAAGGGTTGTT
Organism: uncultured Actinomycetes bacterium; assembly: GCA_903916775.1. Taxonomy (GTDB): domain Bacteria; phylum Actinomycetota; class Actinomycetes; order Nanopelagicales; family Nanopelagicaceae; genus PALSA-747. The sequence goes on along the minus strand of CAIWXY010000057.1, from coordinate 1,071 downwards.
GCTGCAGGAGTTGTCTTCCATGAGCTACGGCGTGAGCGTGTGCGTGAACGCGACATCTTTCGCTTTGGGACTGGCATGGTTTCACTCCTATTTTCGGCCTATATATGGGTGGTGCTAAATTGGCTGCAAGAACCTGGGTTACTGCAAGAGAAGAAGTATCCCCCAAATGGCCAAAATAGCCAAAACGAGGGTGATCATGCTGAAGGACTGGACCAATTCTCCAGGCCAGCCCAGCGAATATCGCTCACCAAGTGCTCGTGGTCTTCAGGCAGGTTTTCCCACTTCTGACCGCACCCTGGGCAGAGCCCCTGGCAATCCTCGCTACAGAGCGGGTTGGTGGGCATCGTCAATATGACGGCATCACGGATGGGAGCCTCAAGATCGATCAGATCACCCTCCATCCAGAGCTGCTCATCCTCATCGCCAACTTCGACCTCAAGAGGCTTCTTGCCCTTATTAATCTTGCCGCCACTCTTCTGACGGGAGTCAATCTCATAGTTGTAAAGCTCGGTGAAACTTTCATCAACCTCGAAGCTAACGGGTTCAAGACATCGTGTGCATTCGCCTACGGCTTCGGCACGCACATCACCGGAAACCAGAACACCCTCCGCAACTGCCTGAAGTCGAAGATCGACATCGATTGGCGCATCGGCAGGTATAGCCAAGAGTGGGATTCCAACTGCAGGATGCTCATCGATTGTGATTTCGTATTCGCGCATCTCGCCCGCACGCCTTGGAAGGTCGTGGGCGTTAAAAATAAAGGTTGTCATGGTCGCCTCGTTAATCTGCTAATTCAGCAAGAATATTCTTATCATCTACGCCAGCGAGCTTCTCTCGACCTCGTTGAACAACATCAAGAGTCTTGTTCAAAATAACTTCTAGGGTTGCCAGACGAGAATCAATATACGTTTCAATTTCTTCACGCTCAATGCGCGCCTGCTCCTGCACTTCAGCCAAGATTCGACTCGCTTCGGTCCGAGCAGCGCTCACGATTTCGGTCTGCTCAACCATACGAGCGACCTCTTCTCGGGCATGCGCAATTAAAGAATCAGCTGTCACACGCGCTTCTTC
>CAIWXY010000056.1 GCA_903916775.1 uncultured Actinomycetes bacterium | reverse complement strand
CCTTCACCAATGCCCGAACCAGCACCGGTGATGATGATTGATTTGCCGGAGACTCTGCCCACCACAACCCCCTCGTCGTTGGTTACTGCAAAAATTTGTCGCGCTTCCACCCAAAAGTGTTTCACTCACAGCCAAGAGCGTCAAGCATCGGTGAACACTCACCTCCTACTATTGTCTTTATGTGTAGTCTCACATAACATCCTGCCTAGGTATTTAAGGCATTCACTCCTACAAAGATCTCAAGAGAATGGACCCAACGATGAGCAAGAACGCCCTCGTTATCGGAGTTACTGGAATTACCGGTAACAACATTGCAGCAGAGCTACAAAAGCAGGGTTTCACTGTTTATGGACTCTCGCGCAAGCCAGGAATCATCGTTCCAGGCGTCAAGCATGTCTATGGCGATGTTCTTGAGCCAGAGAGCGTGAAAGCCGCGGTCGCAGATCTCCCAATCACGCACCTTTTCTTCTGCACCTGGTCTCGCCAGAACACCGAGAAGGAAAATATCGCTGTTAACGGCGCGATGCTCCAAAACACACTTGATGCATTCGCCCAGAAGCGCACACTCGAACACGCGGTACTGATCACAGGTCTTAAGCACTACCTCGGGCCCTTCGAGTCTTACGCAGCAACACCAATGGAGACTCCATTTAAAGAGAGCCAAGCTCGCCTACCCATCGACAACTTCTATTACACACAAGAAGACATTCTCTTCAAGTCTGCTGCAGAACAAGGCTTCACATGGTCTGTCCATCGCCCACACACAATGATCGGTTGGGCTCTTGGCAACGCGATGAACATGGGCGTCACACTCGCTGTGTATGCCAGCATCTGCAAAGAGACTGGCGCACCATTTATCTTCCCTGGATCTAAAGAGCAATACAACGGTGTCACCGATGTAACTGATGCTCGCCTACTTGCTCGTCACGCAGTGTGGTCAGCGACTGATCCAGCCGGAAAGAACGAAGCATTCAATACTGTCAACGGTGATGTCTTCCGTTGGCGCCAGCTATGGAAGCTCATCGCAGAATATTTTGGAGTAACAGATCCTGGATATCCTGCTGAGACCTCACCACTGGAACCACGTATGGGTGGCGCAGATGAAGAGTGGGCAAAGATTGTTGCGAAACATAATTTGGCGCAATACAAGGCTTCAGACATCGCTTCATGGTGGCACACAGACGCTGATCTTGGTCGCCAAGTAGAAACATTTGCCGACATGGGAAAGAGCCGCAAAGCTGGATTCCGTGAAGTTCAGGTAACTCCTGATTCCTTCTTTGATCTCTTTGAACAACTTCGTGCAGAAAAGATTATTCCGCCTCGCGCGTAAATAAATCTGAACGCTCTGAAAGTTCTAATCTTGTGCGGCGAATGTGGCCGTACAAGATTCTTTCAGCATCATCCGCATCGCCCTTCTTAATAGCTTCTAAGAGCAGAAAATGCTCCATATGCGCTGGTTTAAAGGATGATGCCGCCAGGAGTTGAGTATATGCGCGACGATAATGTTGAGTTGTATTCCACAAACGATTAACCATGTCGCCAACCAATAATGTATGCGCACCTGAGTAAGTCAGCAGATGAAACTCACGATCTAGTTTGAGAAAAGTTTCGACATCAGTATTTTTCTCCATCGCCGCAGTCAACTCTGTCAATCGCATGATTGACTGCGAATTCAAATCAGGAATACTTAAGCGAATCATCAGCGGTTCTATCCGCTCGCGGAGTTGGTACATCTCTTCACACTCTTGTAATGAGAGGTCTGCAATCCAGGCCCCGGTGTGCGCAACTAGATTGACTAAACCTTCTGCCTCGAGGATGCGCAACGCTTCACGAACAGGTGAACGACTTGCACCAAATTGTTCTGCGATATCTTCTTGACGAATGCGAACACCTGGAGCGTATTTGCCCGCGAGAATTTCCTCTTTGACTGAGTTTGCAATCTGTTGGCTGAGCGCTAAATCGTTGTCGTTTGCCACGTTATAGCTCCGGATGTGCAGGGTGCCAGAGTTTTACCGCAGAGTTAGCCTCATACGCTTTACCGTGAGGAAAACTCACCAACTCACATTGCATTCCCCATGGACTCTTGAAATAAACCCAGCGCTGACCTTCACTATGACTCCGGCTCGCAGTCGGTTCGCCCATAATCTCTACATTTTTGCTCTTGAGATATTCCAGCGCCGTATCAAAGTCATCAACATAGAATGCTAGGTGGTGGCCACCGATATCCGAGTTACGAGGCTGCGGTGCCTGACCATCGGCGCTCTCGTATTGAAAAATCTCAAAGTTGGGACCGAATTTGCAGCGGAAGAAGCGCAGCTCGCGCATCACGGTTCGTGGGTGGACCCCAAGATGTACCTGCATCCAGTCATCATCGCGAGTGAAGGGACCTAGGTTGTAGATGCGTTCGCAGCCGATCACATCCACAAAGAACCGTTCGGCCTGATCGAGATCAGGGACGGTAAAGCCGATGTGCTCGGTGCCTCGTAATCCTGGAATGCCGTTCATTGGATACAATCTAGTCCTAAATTGCCCCAAAAGGGAAGATTTTTACCCGAAAACCTTGTGATTGGATGCAATCTGGCCCTATCGTTCTCTAATGAGCATCCACACACCACTGCATCCAAGTGAGCCTTGGATTGAATTAGCCACAACCCCAGAGGATTGGGCCGCAGCCGACCCACAACTTCTAGAGACGATGTTGGGCCAGCTCCATCTCATTCGCGCATTCGAAGAAGTTGTCCTTGAACTTGCAGGCGAAGGCCTCGTTCATGGACCAGCTCACAGTAGCGTCGGTCAAGAAGGTGGCGCAGTCGGTTCGATCATCGGACTTGGTACGCACGATGCAATTAACGGATCGCACCGGGGTCATCACCAGTTCTTAGCAAAAGTTATTAATCACGTCTCTGGTCAAAAGCTAGACGTCACCAATTTGGTCACTCCTGCACTCCAAGAAGTCTTACAACGCACACTCGCCGAAATCTTGGGCTTGGCTCAGGGTTATTGCCGCGGTCGTGGTGGCTCAATGCACCTTCAGAATTTTGAAGCTGGTGCGCTTGGCACAAATGCAATTGTTGGTGGTGGCGTTCCACTCGGTGCAGGTAATGCCTGGGCACAGAAGAAATCCGGAACCGACAACATCACTGTCTCTTACTTTGGAGATGGCGCAGTCAACATTGGTTCAGTGCTCGAGACCATGAACTTAGCCGCAGCATGGAAGTTGCCATTCTGTTTCTTCATCGAAAATAATCTTTATGCAGTTTCTACTCACGTTTCAGAAGTAACTGCAGAGCCTCGACTCTCAGCACGTGCACTCGGATTTGGTTTCCCATCATGGAAAGTCGATGGCATGGATCCACTCGCCGTTCACTTGGCGATGAAGGAAGCCGAGGAGTACATGCGCTCAGGTAAAGGCCCAGCTCTCATTGAAGCTGATGTCTATCGCTACTTCCACCAAAATGGCGCATTTCCTGGAAGTGCATTTGGTTATCGCTCTAAAGAAGAAGAAGCATCGTGGCGTGCCCGCGATCCACTACTTCGTGTTGCAAATGAAATGATCGCATTAGGTCTTATTGATCAAGCAGGCGTGGATTCTGTACGCGAACAGGCTCTAGCAGCTAACCGCAAGGCAGCTGCCGAACTCACAGAAGCTAACCCAGATGCTGCTGGTAAGCGTCGCATCCGCCCATCACTCTGGCCTGACACCAGCTTTGTAAACGTTGGTGTACGTGGCGATGCATCAGAACTTAAGTCAGCTCGCACACTAGAGCCACTTACTTCGAGTGCGCCAAAAGTGCAGATGAAGTTCGTTGATGCAGTTGCAGGAGTGCTTGATCGCGCGATGGAGAACGATCCACGCATTGTTGTACTCGGTGAAGATATTCACCGACTCAACGGTGGTACTAATGGTGCAACCAAAGGGCTATCTAAGAAATATCCAGATCGCATTCTTGGAACACCAATTAGCGAAAATGCATTCGCAGGTGTTGGTGGCGGGCTAGCTCTCGACGGTCGCTACCGCCCTGTTGTTGAATTTATGTATCCAGACTTCATGTGGGTTGCTGCAGACCAAGTCTTCAACCAGATCGGCAAAGCTCGCCATATGTTTGGTGGCGACAATCCTGTTCCACTTGTCTTGCGCACCAAAGTTGCGATGGGTAGTGGTTATGGTTCACAGCACCTTATGGATCCAGCAGGAATCTTTGTCACAAGTCCAGGTTGGCGCATTGTTGCTGCATCTACTCCCGCCGAGTACATCGGTTTGATGAATGCTGCACTCGCGTTACAAGATCCAGTTCTCGTACTAGAGCATGTAGATCTCTACCAAGATATGGGAGATGTGCTTGAAGGCGACTTCGATTATCACATCGAATTTGGTAAAGCGAACGTTCGTTGCACCGGCAATGATGTTACGGTCCTGACATACTTGTCGATGGTTAAGCACTCTCTCACGGCTGTTGAACAAACTGGTATCGATGCAGAAGTTATCGATCTGCGTTGGCTAGATCGCGCGAGCTTTGACTGGAGCACAGTTGAGGCAAGCATCAAGAAGACCAACAACGTTTTGATCGTTGAACAGGGTGCACAAGGTACTTCTTACGGCGGATGGTTGGCCGATGAAATCCAGCGCCGCTACTTCGATTGGCTAGACCAACCTGTCCAACGTGTGACAGGTGGCGAAGCCTCTCCAAGCATCTCCAAGGTTTTGGAGCGCGCTGCAATTGCTGGCGTCGAGGAGATTGTTGCCGGTCTTGATCGCGTCAAAGCTGGATTCGGAGGTGCTCAGTAATGGCGAGCATCATGAGAATGCCAGAAGTTCTGGCTAACGCGACCGAAGCGATTATCGCCAAGTGGCTGATCGCCGAAGGCGAGTCATTTACCGATGGCCAAGCTATCGCCGAAGTTGAGACCGAGAAAGCGCTGGTCGAAGTTCCAGGCGAAGGCGATGGAGTTCTGGGCCGATATTTGGCCAAAGAAGGCAGCCATGTCCAAGTTGGCGCGCCTATTGCAGTGCTCACCTCGCAAGGCGAAGGCGCTGCCGAGATCGAAAAAGCAATCGCTGATGCAGGAGTTTCCCTCGCACCAGCTGCGCCAGAGCCAACTCCGGCTCCGGCTCCGGCTGCAACCACAGCTGCGCCAGCACCAGTCGCGGCGGCCACACCAACACCGGCTGCTGCCCCAACACCAAGCGCGTCACTGCACGGAACACGTCTGTTCCTAAGCCCGCTTGCCCGTCGCCTGGCTAAAGAGAGCGGCTTAGATCCTGCTCAGATTCAGGGCACTGGCCCAGATGGTCGAATTGTTCGTCGCGATGTTCAGGCAGCAATTGCTAAGGGTGGGGTGGCGCCAACAAAAGCTGCGGCACCAGCTCTTCCAAGCATTCCAGCTGGCTCATTCACTGACATTCCACATAGCGGTATGCGCAAAGCAATTGCCCGCCGTCTCACTGAGAGCAAGTCGAGTGTTCCGCATTTCTATCTTTCAGCACCAGTACTTGCTGATGACTTCCTTAACTTCCGCAAGAAATATAACGATTGGGCTCCTAAGAAAGTCTCTGTCACAGATCTCATTCTCAAGACTGTAGCAGCTGCATTCTCTGATGTTCCGGCAGCTAATTGCATCTGGACTGATACCGCTGTGCGACAGTTTGCAGATGTAGATGTTTCAGTAGCAGTGGCGACAGACAATGGCTTGCTCACACCAGTTGTACGTGGGATCAATCATCTCAACCTCGAACAGCTCGGCGCAGTCACTGAAGATTTGATCGCACGTGCTCGTGCGGGACGTCTCAAGCAAAATGAGATCGAAGGCGGGTCATTCTCTGTGACCAACCTGGGTATGTACGGAACAGATGAGTTCTCTGCAATTCTCAACCCACCACAATCAGCTATCTTGGCTGTCGGTGCTGCGAAGCAGAAGCCAGTTGTGATTGATGGCGAAATTAAAGTCGCATCAGTCATGAACTTCACGTTATCTGTTGATCACCGTGCAATCGATGGTGCGCTTGCTGCCGAGTGGCTTGCAGCATTTGTCAAGCGCTTTGAGAATCCTTTTTGGTTAGCGATCTAATATTTGCTTAACCGCGAATATTAGATCTCAACGCCAATATATTTAGTCTCAAGGAATTCATGAATTCCCGCAAATCCACCTTCGCGACCCAGGCCTGATTGCTTGACGCCACCGAATGGTGCTGCAGGATCTGAGATAACTCCGCGGTTGATAGCGACCATGCCTGCTTCTAGCGCTTCAGCTGCGCGGATAGCGCGCTTGAGATCGCCTGAATACACATAGGAAATCAGACCGTACTCAGTGTCGTTCGCCAACGCGATCGCTTCGTCATCTGTTGTAAATGTAACAACAGGTGCGACAGGTCCAAACACTTCCTGACTCAAAATTGGATTGTCCTTCTTCACAGAGATCACTGTCGCTGGATAGAACGCACCCGCACCTTCTGGGAGCACGCCACCAACATGGACTTTTGCTCCGGCTGCTACAGATGCATCTACTAGCTCTGCAATCTTATTGCGCTCTTTAACAGAAACGCTTGCTCCAAGTTGGGCACCATCTGCTAATCCATCGGCCATCTTAAGTGCAGACATTGCTGCGCTGAGCTTTGTGGTGAATTCATCTGCAACAAAAGCTGCAACAATAAATCGGTTTGCTGCCGTGCAAGCAGCACCACCATTGCGCATCTTTGCAATCATTGCGCCCTTAACTGCTTCATCAATGTCAGCATCATCAAAGACTACGAATGGCGCATTGCCACCCAGCTCCATTGATGTGCGCAGAACAAGATCAGCTGATTCGCGAATCAAGCCGCGACCAACTTCAGTTGATCCAGTAAATGAAATATTGCGCACGCGATCATCATGCAGAATCTTTGAGATCATCGCGCCGGTCTTTGAAGGCATGATGAAATTAACGACACCTGCTGGTACGCCAGCGCGCTGCAAAATGTCGACGATCCAAATTGCGGTCAGTGGTGTTTCTGATGCAGCTTTCATAATCACTGTGCAACCAGCTGCGAGCGCAGGACCCAACTTGCGAGTCGCCATTGCTGCTGGAAAATTCCATGGGGTAATGAGAAGTGAAACGCCGATTGGTTGATGGGTTACAAGGATGCGCTTGTCACCATTTGGTGCGTGGCGAAAATCTCCGGGGGTGCGCACTGCTTCTTCTGCAAACCAGCGGAAGAACTCTGCGGCGTAAGTAACTTCGGCTTTCGCATCAGCCAACACTTTGCCGTTCTCCATGGAGACTAGTCGAGCGATCTGATCCGCCTCAGCGGTCATGAGTTCAAAAGCCTTACGCAAAATCTCTGAGCGCACACGAGGGGCGGTCTTGGCCCAGCTTGCCTGAGCGTTGTGGGCTGCGGTAACTGCTGCTGCACACTCGGCATCGCCGGCTGTGGAGATCTGGGCAATTACCTCTCCTGTGCTGGGGTTGTAGACGGGGAGTAGTCCATCGCCCTTAACCCAGGCGCCATTGATGAAGAGATCAGTCTTTAATTCCATGCAAAAAGCATACGCTCTCACTTAACACTTCATAAGGGCCAGCTGGTGTAGCGCTGGTTACATATGGGTATCCGCCATATTCTGTACAAAATGATTGCATTTCTGTACATTTCTTTCATGAGCTCACTATCCGTGACCGAAGCTAGAGACCAACTCCCTGCTGTGATTGCCGCCGCCCAGAAAAAGCCGGTGCGAATTTCTCGCCATGGCAAAGATGTGGCCGTCATCATCGAGCCATCGCTCTACGAGTCGCTGCTTGAGGCCCAAGAAGAGTTAGAGGACATTGCGGCTTTTGATGCCGCAATGGAGGATAAGAGCCCCAATATTCCGTGGGCGCAGGTTCAAAAAGACTTGAATCTCGTGTGATTTCCTACCGCATAGAGGTCAAAGCATCGGCGGCCAAATCTCTGGCCACACTCCCACCCAAAATCCAGCGCCGTATTCAAGGGGTAGTGGCCACTCTAGAGTCCAATCCGCTACCCCCAGCATCCACCAAACTTACGGGTCGCGATGCCTATCGAATTCGAGTGAGTGACTATCGGATCATCTATTCAATCCATGAGAATGTTCTGACTGTCGTAGTTGTGGAGACTCGCAATCCCACTATCTAACTCTTCGCATAGACTCCTTCCCTCATGACAGATCAAAAGCTCCCCTTCTACATTTTCATTGATGAATCAGGGAACTTTGATTTCACATCTAAAGGTACGAAGCACTTCGTGCTCGGGGCTTACGCCACATTTCAACCCGCAGAGTCTGCCTTGAGCTTGCTGCGGCTCAAATATGAATTACTCAACAAAGGTGTGGACAATCCAGAATTTCACGCCTCCTATGACAAGCAAGCGGTACGAGATCGGGTATTTGAGACCATAAATAAAATTCCCATGTTCAAGCCACATGTGATCTATGGCAACAAGGAACTCCTCGT
>CAIWXY010000055.1 GCA_903916775.1 uncultured Actinomycetes bacterium | reverse complement strand
GTAAGATTCTCTCGTTCGTAAGAAATTAAGTAATCACCGTAACACCGAGCACCTAACCGCTCACTTGGACGATTGGCTCAGCGGTAGAGCACCACATTGACATTGTGGGGGTCACTGGTTCGATCCCAGTATCGTCCACCAAGCATCATCCACCATCGTGCGTGTATTCCAGTATTAGTACTAGCTACTTCCGTTTACTTGCGGCCTTAGCGGCAAGTCGCCATCCGAGCAAAAAGAGCGACAAGAAAATCAACGCTACGCAAATGAAGCTAAACGCCGTGCCTTGGCTAGCAATTACTCGCAAGATCATTCCCACGAAGACGGTCGAAACAACCACAACATACCCGCTTGATACCTTCTCGAAACGCATATGTTTCCACGTCAGCAATAACCACCCACAGAGCAAACCAGCGAAAAACGGCCATAGCGTCGACACCATTCCGCCGAAGGTGATTCCATGTTTGTGAGCATGCCGACCAATCGCAACAAAAAGTAAGACGCACAGCAAATCAGTGGCTATCGCTATTTGTTTCTTCATTACTTCTTCACTGCCTTCCTTAGCGTAAGAATAGTTTGGTCAGTCGCTTGGTTGTAACAGTAAGACCTATTGCGATCATCGCTGCAAAATATAGTACGTGATAAATCTCCCCCCTAGAGATTATTCCCAAAGTTAAATTACGTACCAGATCTATTGCCTGCCACAGTGGCAAGGACTTGATGACGCCTTGAACGTATCCCGGATAAACAGTGAGTGGATAAAAGGAGCCCGAAAATAAGAACATGGGCAACATGACAATATTGATGAAATCCATCTGCTGATAGGACTTGAAACACGATGTTATCCCCATACCAACCGATGCGAAGCCAAATGCAATCAAGACTGCAGCTGGGATGGCAAGTGCGCCCCACCAACTCTGAATCAATCCCATGGGAACAACTACACACATAAATCCGACCGCATAGGCAAAGCCGCGTAGTAGAGACCAGAGCATCTCCCCTAGTGCCACATCTAGCGGACCAAGGGATGTTTGCAGCATTCCTTGATACACGCGATCGTGCTTCAGTTTGAAGAAGACATTCCACGTGGAGTCATAAATTGCACCGTTCATGGCGCTGGTCGCTAGTAAACCCGGCGCGATGTACATGGCGTATGAAACCGAGTGTCCACCCGGGACGTGCACTGAGCCGATCAGGTGTCCGAGTCCATATCCAAATGAGAAGAGATATAGAACAGGCTCCATAAATCCAGAGAGCACTGCTAACCAGGCAGAGTTCCTAAAGGCTAGAAAGCTGCGTTCCAAGAGAGTGTGAGCGCGACCGGAATACTGGCTTGAGCCTAATCTCGAACTTCGCGCCTTGGCGATTTCCACTGCTCGGCTCGCATTCATTTACTCAACCGTTTCTCAAATTGTTGATGCGCGTATCTGAGTCCGAAACCAAACATAGCGATCAGATATCCGACATGCACACAGACCATAGCGAGCGAGAGATGGTGACCGTAGGTGAGATATCGACCCAGCTCCGTCGTGTGCCAGAGTGGTGAGAGCCATCCAATCCAGCGGAGAAAGATAGGCATCGTAGTGAGTTGATAAAACGTTCCCGAAAAGAGAAAGAGCGGCATCATCACAAAGCGTCCTAATAGCATGAAGAAGGTGTCATCGTTTTTAGCGGCAACTGCTATGCCCATGATGAATGCACCAAAAGCAGCACCAGCGAAGAGTGCGAGTGGGATTGCCACCCAACCTCGACCAGACGTGAATCCTCCGAATAGATAAATCACGACACCGTAAATGGTGACTGAAAATGCTGTACGAAGAATTGCTGCAAAAAGTACTCCGTCGGCGATCTGCCTCGCCGAGACTGGTGTCGAATTAATTGCGAAGAAACTCTTGGTCCACTTAAAACCTTCAAGGACTGGAAACACGACTTCATCCATTGAGTTCTGAATGGCGGCTGTCGCCAGAAGCGCGGGGGCCAAGAACGTCAGATATTTCACGCCATCAACTGATCCCGAGTGCGCATTGATTAACTTGCCCACGCCGATTCCAACAGAGAGCATATAGAGGGTTGGGTTAAGCGCTGCAGTGACTCCCACGCTCCACGCAAATTTCCACATGATGCGTAATCGAGCTTCCGTCACCGAAAGGGCACCGACTCTAGATATCTGGGCAACATCAACAATCTTCAGAGAGCCTTGACGTGGCTTATATGCCATGACCTACTCCACCAACGTTCTGCCGGTCAGACGCAAGAAGACATCTTCCAGCGAGCTTCTGCGAACCAAAGATGTCACGGGATGTAAACCTTTTTCATTCATTTCATGTAAGAGCGCCTCACCATTTTCGGCATAGAGCAGAATTCGATCAGGTAATACTTCAATCCGATCAGCCATCACCTCAAGTTGTGGTGCAACCACATAGTTTCTGTCAGAACCAAATCGCACTTCTAAGACTTCTCGAGTTGAATATTTTTTAATCAATCCTGCAGGCGAATCTTCAGCCATGATCGAACCTTTATCCATTACCATGATTCGATCGCAGAGCTGTTCGGCTTCATCCATGTAATGGGTTGTAATGAGCAGAGTTACACCCTGCTCCTTGAGTCTAAAAAGTCGATCCCACAAAATATGGCGAGCTTGTGGATCAAGCCCCGTTGTTGGTTCATCCAGCATGAGAATTTCCGGCTCACTCACCAGAGCCCTTGCAATTGTTAGACGCCTCTTCATTCCACCGCTTAGCGCTTCAACTTTTACCGAACGCTTATCCATGAGCTGAGCAAAATCCAACAATTCTTCGATTTTTTCGCGGATGAAATTTTTAGGGAGGCCAAAATACCTACCATAAATATACAAGTTTTCCTCAACGGTCAGGGCATTATCAAGATTGTCTGCTTGAGGGACCACACCTAAGTGCGCCTTTATCTCTGGGCCATTCGATTGGGGGTCCTTGCCGAGAATTGTGAGTTCACCACCGGAACGCGTGAGAGTTGCAGCGATGATTCGCATGGTCGTCGATTTGCCAGCACCGTTTGGGCCCAGAAAGCCAAATGACTCACCTTTAAAGACCTCAAAATCAATTCCATTGACAGCTACAAAATCCTCGTAACTTTTTCTAAGTCCGGTTGCCTTGATCAGTACTTCCCGAGAAGCGTTCGTGGTGTTAGTCATAATGATGCAACCCTATCTATAAGCACTATCTAGGACTTGAAAGAAGAAGACCGATAGCCAGAACGATAATCCCTAGGGCGGAAATAGCAGTAAGGGTTTTGCGAACTCGTGGTCGCTGGAGAACGCGAGCAGATTTGTGAACAGCCAAAATAAGAACCGCATACCAACTAAATGAGACACATGCTTGAACGCATGCCAATATGAAAATGCCCCACGCCAATGAGAAATTCTTCGGTACAAATTGCGGAATGAACGCCACTGCAAATACTGCGGCCTTCACATTAGTGAGGTTTGTTAGAAGGCCCAATCTGTAGGCTGCAAACTTCTCGGTTTTAGCCTTATCCGTAAGATTAAATTTCCCGTACTCATTTCGAAGTTGGAAGAGAGTCTGTATTGCTAGTCCAGTAAGAAACGCGACACCCACGTATTTAAGAATCGAAAATGCAAGGTGACTCTCGGCAAATATCGCTGATAGGCCAACCGCCGAGAGGGCTCCCCATACGATCAAACCCGTTGAGTTCCCAAAGACGGAGAAAAATGCCGCCTCACGACCTCCCAATAAGGACTGGCGCAAGATCATTGCAACACCTTGACCCGGAACCATCGCCAGCAAGAGGGCGGTAGCCGCAAATGCCGGAAACGCTTCGAGTAAATGAATCAAGCAGATGCCCGGTCCAGTGCGTCAATATCAGCATCCTCTAGTTCGACTATCTGAACAATTTCACGAAGTTGTTCTACAGTGCGCGCACTCGCGATTGGTGTGCTTACAGCTGGGTTGGAGCGCAACCATGCAAGTGAAATGGAACTTATAGAGGAACCATACTTTCGAGAGAGCTGATCTAGCAGCTCTATGAGGGCCCAACCTTTCT
>CAIWXY010000054.1 GCA_903916775.1 uncultured Actinomycetes bacterium | reverse complement strand
ACGGCAAAACCATGGTTATGTGCCGTGATCTCGATCTTACTTGTACGCAAATTCTTCACTGGCTGATTGATACCGCGATGACCAAAAGGCAATTTATATGTTTCAAAACCTAGTGCTCTGCCGAGTATCTGGTGACCGAAGCAAATGCCGAATACCGGCAAACCTTCCAAAAGGAAGTGACGTACCACGTCAACAATTGCATCCATCGTTGCAGGGTCTCCAGGACCATTTGATATGAAGAGTCCATCGGGAGCTATTGCTTCGATATCATCAACACTTGCATCCAAAGGAAGTACATGAACCTCCATGCCACGTTCCGACATCGATCTAGGTGTCGCATTCTTTATGCCGAGATCTAAGGCAGCGACAGTGAATTTCTTCTCGATACCTGGCGCTACAGGTACAACGTAGGCCTTTGGTGTTGTTACATCTTTCGCTAGGAAAGCTCCAGACATGGAGGATTGCGAGCGAACCTTAATGACCATCTCATCACGCGTGAGAGATGCACCGGAGAAAATTCCTACGCGCATCGCACCTCGATCGCGTAGATGTCGAGTTATGGCTCGGGTATCAACGCCAGATATTCCAACAACTCCTGCCTGTATCAAAGCATCTTCCAATGAATTCTCAGATCGCCAGTTACTTACGCGAGGCGATGGATTGCGAACCACGAATCCAGATACCCAGATGCGATCAGACTCCATGTCGAAATTGTTCATCCCCGTGTTTCCAATGTGCGGAGCTGTCATAATGACAATCTGCTTATGATAAGAAGGGTCCGTGAGGGTCTCTTGGTAGCCCGTCATGCCGGTGGAGAAAACAGCTTCACCAAATGTTTCACCAGTAGCTGCCCAGCTTTTGCCCTCGAAGATTGTTCCATCGTCGAGAACAAGGAATGCCTTGCCTGTACCTTCGTTATTCATAGCGCTTTCCTGTCAGTTCGCCATCTTGTAGAACGTGAACTCCATGGAAATATGTATGCATTACGCGTGCCGGCAAAGTGCGACCATGGAAAGGTGTATTTGAACTCTTAGACGCTGTAGTGGCTCGGTCAACGGTCCATGTGGCCTCAGTATCCACTACAACCAAGTGTGCGGGAGCGCCAACCTCGATGCGACCATGTGCGGAGTAGCCACCGATCGTGGCTGGAGTGGTAGACATACGCTCCACTAGTTGGGCCCAATCAATTTTCTTTGTCATAATCATCGACTCAACTACCGCAGATAGCGAAGTTTCCAAACCAAGCATTCCGAATGCCGCAGCGTTCCATTCGCACTCTTTGGCCTCGGTCGGGTGGGGAGCATGATCTGTCGCGACAATATCAATAGTCCCATCGGCCAAACCATCTCGAAGCGCTTGGACATCTTGCGCTGTGCGAAGTGGCGGATTTACCTTGAATACTGAGTCATACCCAACCGCGCTCTCATCGGTCAGTATTAAATGGTGCGGTGTTACCTCAGCAGTTACTGAAATTCCTTGCGACTTGGCCCAGCGTACGAGCTCTACTCCGCCTTTTGTCGTGAGGTGACAGATATGCAATCGACTGCCAACATGATGAGCGAGAAGAATATCGCGAGCGATAATCGACTCTTCCGCGACAGCCGGCCAACCGGTAAGTCCGAGTGCGCTCGATACCAGACCCTCATTCATCTGCGCTCCCACTGTGAGACGTGGTTCTTGCGCATGTTGAGCGATAACTCCCCCAAACGTCTTTACATACTCTAAGGCACGACGCATCAACAAGGGATCACTCACGCAATTGCCATCATCACTGAAAATGCGAACTGCTGCTGCAGATTGCGCCATTGCTGATAGCTCGGCGAGAGCCTTTCCTTCAATACCTTGAGTCACAGCTCCAATGGGAAATACATCGCATAATCCGGCATCTTTACCTAGCCGAGCGACCTGCTCGACCACACCTGCAGTATCAGCAACCGGAGATGTGTTCGCCATGGCGCTCACAGCTGTGTAGCCACCTTTGATTGCTGCTTGTGAACCAGATAGAACTGTCTCGGCGCCCTCATTGCCAGGCTGACGCAAATGCGTGTGGAGATCGACCAGGCCAGGAATGAGGAGATTTTTGTTTGCATCACAATCCAAACCTTGGCTCTTCCGGCCCTGGGCAGGAGTGATATCGCTAATAATTCCATCAGTGACATTAACATCCACTATCTGGTTGTCGGTCACACGTGCATTGTGCAATGTAAAGGTACTCATCGTCAGTTATCTCCCTCGATTGATCCGCCTAGAAGCAGATACAAGATTGCCATCCGGACACTGATGCCGTTCTTAACTTGCTTGAGTACTACGGACCGAGGCGAGTCAGCGGCCTCGGCGCAAATTTCGAGTCCACGATTCATTGGTCCAGGGTGCATGATGATTGACGATGGTTTCATAGCGCCTAGGCGCGAACGAGTCAATCCATAGTCTCGCGCATACTCGCGTTCTGATGGGAAGAAGGATGCATTCATTCTTTCACTCTGCACTCGGAGCATCATGACGGCATCGCAATCTTCGATGATCTCATCAAGATTATAGGAGACTGCTACTCCCCAACTTTCAACGCCCAGTGGAAGCAGCGTTGCAGGGCCCACAACTGTTACGCGAGCACCAAGTGAAGTGAGAAGCGCGGCGTTACTTCGAGCAACTCGTGAGTGAAGAATATCTCCCACTATCGCAATATGTAGCCCGGTAAAATCGGTTTTGTGTTCAGGAAAGTTTTCGCGGATAGTGTAGGCATCAAGCAGAGCCTGTGATGGATGT
>CAIWXY010000053.1 GCA_903916775.1 uncultured Actinomycetes bacterium | reverse complement strand
TGCGCACTCCTTCATCTAGGAAGAAACGCAGCCCATTGGTAGCAGGCAATCCATCTTTCGGACGCTCTAAATCATCAAATTTAAGCACTGCAATTCCGGCGATGTGCTTAGGAGTATCCGATCGAAGGGACTCCATTACTTCATCAATTTTCGATAATTCACTCACTCGGACCGAAATCTGTTCTGTCCGATAGAACCCGTACTGATCCCAAATCTCATCAAGAAAGTGCGCAACACTTGATCCGCTGGCCTTCAAATCGCCCGCAATATGAGCCAACATCAGTGCCACACTCACGCCATCTTTGTCATTCACTGTCGATGGATCAACACAGTATCCAATTGCCTCCTCATAGCCAAAGGCCAAATTTTCAATTTTGGAGAGCCACTTAAATCCAGTGAGAGTCTCCTGGAATTGCACTCCGTGGCGATGGGCAATCTTGCGCAACAACGATGAAGAAACGATTGAGTTCGCAAAAGCCTTATCCTGTAAACGTTCTGCCATGCGAGTCGCGATGTATTGACCGAAAATTGCACCAATCTCATCGCCCCGAAGCATGCGCCAGCCAGCTGCTTCATCCTTAATTGCCGCTGCACACCGATCTGCATCTGGATCATTTGCGATCACGATATCGGCATCAACCGCTTTCGCATGCGCGATCGCGAGATCAATGGCACCGGGTTCTTCTGGATTTGGAAATTTTACTGTTGGAAAATCTGGATTTGGCGAACATTGCTCATTGACCAAAAGCGGATCTGGATATCGCGCTGCCCTAAAAACAGCTTGGACAGTTTCGGTGCCGACTCCATGCATCGCTGTGTAAACAACCGTGGATGGAAATACTTCATTGGTTAAAGCTGCAGTTTGTGATACATAACGATTGAAAACTCCATCATCGAGATCAATCCAATCGGTGCCTCGCGGCAGCACATGATTAATCTTGGCAATTTCTTGCGAGATAAGCGCATCGGTTGGGGCGATGATTTGTGAACCGTTGTAATTAATCCCGTCGACGTTTCCGCCGAGATAGACCTTATAGCCGTTATCTTCTCGCGGGTTGTGACTCGCAGTGATCATTACACCCGCATCGACTTCTAGTTCACGTACTGCAAATGCCAACACGGGCGTAGGCATCGGCCTAGGCAGAACATAAACTTTCAAACCAGCACCAGAAAATATCTCTGCGCTCTCTTGCGTAAAAGCCTCGGAGCCATGCCGGGCATCTCGACCAATAACAACTGAAGTAAGCCCGCGGGCCTTCATATAAGAGGCAATACCGGCTGCAGCCCGTCCCACAACTGCGCGATTCATGCGAGAGGGACCTGGCCCTACCGCTCCACGCAGACCTGCAGTTCCAAATTGCAAAAAGCCAGAAAAAGCGGCTCGAAGTTCTGGCTCGTTCTCTGATTTAAGCCATGAGCGAAGTATTGCCGCAGTTGCGAGGTCTGGATCTAGCGCAATCCATGCCTCTACTTCTGTGCGTAACTTCTCGTCGATCATAGTTTGTGCAAAACCTTGCTCAGCAAATCACCCATCTTGCCTGCGGCAGCTTTTCCAGCAGCCATAACTTCTAGATGGCTGAGTTTTTCACCGCTAATGCCAGCAGCTGCGTTGGTAACTAAAGAAATTCCGAGCACTTCGGCGCCTAGTGCATGAGCTGCGATTGCTTCGGGCACGGTGGACATACCGACCAAATCAGCGCCCACAGTGCGCAGGAAATTAATCTCGGCTGGAGTCTCATACGCTGGACCGCGCCAGTGAACGTAAACACCTTCGGCAAGAGTTGGATCTTCTTCATGCAAGATCGCTCGAATTCGCTTGCTATAGAGATCCGTCAGGTCTACAAAATCAGCTCCGATGAGCGGACTTACAGCTGTCATAGAAATATGATCACGGATCAATACAGGTTGCCCGACTTTGTAGTCACGGTTGATTCCACCACATGCATTTGTCAGTACTACAACTTTGCATCCTGCCTTAACTGCAGTGCGAACTCCATGCACAACAGGTTCCACGCCTTTTCCCTCGTAGAGGTGGGTGCGACCCAGAAAGACCAGAGCACGAATCGTGCCGTTTGCTCCTTGCAGGTCATAGGAACGAACAAGTCCGCCATGTCCCTCAACTGTGGGTACAAGAAAGCCCGGAAGTGAGGTTGCTGGGAACTCGTGGGTTGGAGTTCCAAGAGCATCGGCGGCCGAGACCCAACCGGAGCCCATCACAAGTGCTACATCGTGGTGCGGCTTGCCCGTGAGCTGCGCTAGCTTCGCTGCAGCTACAGTGGCTGTGCCGATAGGGTCGGTGTAAAGATCGCTCATGGCAGTAGCCTATCTCCCGTGCTGATCTTGTTGCCCCCGAGTGAAGGAAAAAATCCGGCCAGCGGCGAGAAGGTTTTAGATTTATCACTCCTGCGCTTCGCAAAAGAACTCACAGATTTACGCCGTAGCGCAATCATGGCGCATGATTCGGCTATTTTGGATTCGTTTGCCAGCCCTGCAATAGAAATTTACTCCGGGGTCCTTTATCAGGCACTTGATTGGCAGAGCCTCGGCACAGCCGCGAAGAAGCGTGGACGAAACGAGCTCTTGATTGTCTCGGCGCTCTACGGCATACTCAGCCCAGATGACCCAATCGCACCATATAAGGCGAAGCTCAAAAGCGCGTACTGGAAACCTGCAATCTCGAGCGTTCTAGATGCACTCAATCCTGAACTCATCATTGACTCTCGCTCCTCGACCTATGCAGGTGTTTGGCGTCCTGACCCCAAGAAAACGGTTGGAGTAAGAGTCTTCCAGGAACGCGATGGCGTGCGCTCAATCATTACCCATATGTCAAAAAAATACCGAGGTGAACTCACCCGACTACTACTCGAACACAAGGCGGCAAAAAATCCACAAGAGGTTCAGGTGATTGCAAACAAAAAATTCACAACTGAGTTAATCAACCCTTCAGATCGAGAGAGCTGGTATCTCGATCTGATTATTCGCAACTAGTGCGACTGAGCTAAGACTCCAGCGAAGATCTGCCAAGCAAGTGCGGACTTAGCAACAAAGCTGAGAATGATGTAAATCCGCTCTCCGTAAAGATAGTTCTTCCATTTACCTATCTGCTTGTATTGAAGATATTGATTAAGAGCAAAGCAGTTGAAGAAGATGAAAAGTGATGCCACGATGCCATAAACGAATCCTGGCGCGTGAGCAGAGCCAACATCTCCAGGTGCGATCAAGAGCCAGACAATGGCAGCCCATGGCACGACTCCGGCAATACATCCAAACCAGAATGGGAGCATTCCACCGCCTGGAACTTCGTACTTTTCCTGAAGCCAACCAAAGAGAATCATTGAGACATTGACGAAGAAGAGTGCAGCCAAGGTGACGATATCTCTCACCGAACAAATGACTGAGATCAAGACAATCATGATCGATGAGGAGATCGAGTACTCGACCCATCGAGCTATGTTTCTATTGTTGGAGAGGTCATCGATATAACGTGGGAAGCCTCGATAGGACGCTACCCATAGGTGTGCAATCGAGCTTAAAAAGAGGAAGAGGGCGCAGAGCAGTCCAATTGGCAAGTGGCCAAGTGTTGCAATTTGGTAAGTAGTTGAGCCAGGTTCGCCTTGAATATAGCTACCAACAATTGGCATGGAATAGCCATTGCTCAGCGTGAGAATAATGATTGCCGACCCTAGGTGAAGTACCGCTGCATAAAGATTCATGCGGCGAAGTTTTGAAGCGACCGAGTCGTGAATTACATGAGGAGTTTTAGCAGCCATATCCCAATACTAGTGCTGCCTGCCACCGCAAACTAGAGGACGCGATGAACTTTATGGTTGGCAGCCTGAGCTACCGGGCGAATAACAAGTGAATCTATGTTGACGTGCTCAGGCAGCATGACGGACCAGCGAATCGACTCCGCAATATCCTCTGCGCTCAACGGATGGGCAACTCCTTCATAGACCTTCGCTGCTTTTGCCGCATCTCCCCCAAGACGTACTTTGGCGAATTCTTCAGTCTTCACCATTCCTGGCGCAATCTCTGTAATGCGAATTGGTAGACCGTTGAGTTCCAGGCGCAAGGTTCGAGCCAACGAAACTTCGGCCGCTTTGGCTGCCACGTAGCTTCCGCCATTTTCATAAGCGGCGTACCCAGCAGTCGATGTCACAATAACAATATGACCGCCATGCTTAAGGCTTGGCAAACAGGCTTTCACCATTCGAACGGTTCCGACGACATTGACCTCGAAAGTCTTACTCCAAATTTCGGGATCAGAATTCTCGACCGACATAGCGTCGAATGCTCCACCCGCATTGTTGACCAGCACGGCGATATCTTTGCCGTCAAGAGATTCGACAAAAGCATCAACTGAAGCCTGATCGGTAATATCTAATTGCGCAGCAACAATGTTGGGATGCTCGTGTGCAAGTTCTGCGAGCTTTTCAGTTCTGCGAGCGGCAGCAATAACCGTATAGCCATTTCGGGATAGCTCGATTGCTGTCGCTGCCCCAATTCCACTGCTAGCTCCGGTTACGACTGCAATTTTCTGGCTCATGCCTGAAGGTTACTTCAGTTCGGCTTGATAATCTTCCCAAGCTTGGTTCAGAGTTGCAGTGAAGGCTTCTAGCGGCTGAGCGCCAGAGATACCGTATTTCATATCTAGAACAAAAAATGGGACTCCATTGGCTCCGAGCTGTGTGGCTAAGTTTCTATCGGCGATTACCTCATCCGCATACTGATCCGATCTCAAGATGTCATCGGCAACGTCGGCATCAATGCCAATCGTGAGAGCAATAGCGACCAGATCTGCATGGGTAAAGACGGGGCGAGATTTCTCAAAATATGCGCTAAAGAGCGCCTCGAGAAGTTCATCTTGCTTGCCAATAGTTGCCGACCACAGAAGTAGGCGATGTGCATCGAATGTGTTTCCAGAGAGGGTCTCATCTAGCTGATAGCAAAGTCCTTCGCCATCGGCCACGGCGCAAACATTCGCTTGCATCTCCCTCACCTGGCTGGGAGAAACGTTGTACTTGGTTGCGAGCAGATCTTTAGTTGGAAGAGTTTCTTTGGCATTTGGATCTAATTGAAACGCACGATGTCTGATAGTGATTTCATCGCGGTGCTCAAATGTTGCCAGCGCTTTTTCCAACCTGCGCTTGCCGATAAAACACCACGGACAGACAACATCAGCCCAGACATCGATAATCATGGCACGATCATTTCATACCTTGGCCGGAGTGTTAATCCTGGTCACTGCAAATGCGGCGATCACGCAGAGCAGTCCTGCCCCATAGAAGGCAGCAGCGTAGTTACCAAGCTTGTCGTGAATGATGGCTCCACCTAGCGCAGCCACAGAGGCTCCAATCTGATGGAATGTGAAGACCCAGCCATAAACAATTGTTCCGCGCTCCGGAGTTAGCACGGTGCGACATAAGACAATTGTTGGGGGCACAGTGGCAACCCAATCGAGGCCGTAGAAAATTACAAACACTAGGGTTGATGGATGAACGCTTCTGAAGAGAATTGAAGGCAACAAAAAGAGTGATAGTCCACGAAGGAAGTAATAGAAAAAGAGAAGTCTG
>CAIWXY010000052.1 GCA_903916775.1 uncultured Actinomycetes bacterium | reverse complement strand
GCCACCATTCCAACGCCCACGTTCCAGGTCTTCTCCATATCAGGCTGAGCTACCCCACCCTGTTGGGCCAAAAATTCCATGATCAGCGGGAGCGACCAGGTGCTGCGATCGAATTTTGCGCTCAGGTGAGCCGGGATCACACGCGCGGTATTGGCTGCCAAGCCGCCGCCAGTGATGTGCGAATAGCCGTGGAGCTTGTCCTTAAGTCCGCGATGCAGGGCCAGGCAATCGAGTGAATAGATCTCGGTTGGGGTTAAGAGCGCCTCACCGAGTGAGCCACCGAGCTCTACGATCTCTTGATCCACGCGCAAGTTCTTAGTCTTAAGAATGTGGCGGACTAGTGAATAACCATTGGCGTGTAGTCCAGATGCAGGCATTGCAATGAGCACATCGCCCTCTTGAACTAAGTGTTCGCCTAGCAAATTATCGTAATCAACCGCGCCGGTAGCAGCTCCTGCAATATCAAACTCATCTTCGCCAAGTAGACCTGGGTGCTCCGCAGTCTCGCCGCCCACAAGTGCTGTACCTGCTTTCTGGCAACCGATCGCAATACCGGAAACGATCTCTGCAATACGTGTTGGGAATACTTTGCCGACCGCAATGTAATCAGTCATGAAAAGTGGTTCTGCGCCACAAACAACGAGATCATCAACAACCATCGCAACAAGATCTTCACCAATGGTGTCGTACTTGCCCATCTGGCGAGCGATCTCTGTCTTTGTTCCAACACCATCTGTTGATGTTGCAAGGAGTGGACGTGAGAAATTCTTAAGAGCACTCACATCGAACAGTCCAGCAAAGCCACCGATCTCACCAATAACTTCTGGACGACGAGCTTTGGCTAAATGCGATTTCATTAATTGGACAGCAAGATCGCCTGCTTCGATATCAACACCAGCTGCTTCGTATGTACTCATTCGTATCGGTTCACAATCTCGAGCAAATTTTTTCCAGCGGACAAGTCAGTTGGAATCTCAATTGGGTATTGCCCATTGAAGCAGGCAGTACAGAGCTTTGATTCGGCAATTGTGGTCGCCTCGACGAGTCCTTCGAGTGAGACATAACCAAGTGAATCTGCGCCGATAGAGCGGCGGATTTCTTCGACTTCAAGGCCTGCGGCGATGAGCTCGGCGCGAGAAGCAAAGTCGATGCCGTAATAACACGGCCATTTCACTGGTGGAGATGAGATGCGGACATGGATCTCAAGAGCACCTGCTTCGCGAAGCATGCGGACTAGGGCGCGCTGGGTGTTGCCGCGGACGATGGAATCATCGACCACAACAATGCGCTTGCCCTCAATAACATCACGTAGCGGGTTGAGCTTGAGTCGAATACCAAGTTGGCGAATTGTTTGTGAAGGCTGGATAAATGTGCGGCCGACGTAGGAATTCTTGACGAGTCCTGCGCCATAAGGAATGCCAGATTGGCGTGCATATCCAACTGCAGCAGGTGTTCCAGATTCTGGAACCGGGATAACAAGATCCGCCTCAACTGGATGTTCCTTGGCTAACTGCGCACCAAGTGCAACGCGTGTGGTGTGAACATTGCGACCAGCAATCAACGTATCTGGGCGAGCGAGATACACATATTCAAAGATGCAACCTTTTGGTTCTGGTGTGGCCCAGTGAGTTGAGCGCAGACCATTCTCATCGATCGCAATGAATTCGCCGCACTCAACCTCGCGGACAAAGGATGCGCCGACAATATCGAGAGCTGCAGATTCGGAAGCGACAACCCAACCATGATCGAGTTTGCCGATAACTAATGGACGTACGCCATTGCGATCGCGCGCGGCATACAACGTATGTTCATCCATGAAGACCATGGAAAAAGCGCCCTTGAGTTTTGGAAGAACTGCTAAAGCTGATGCTTCAAAACTCTTGCCTTCTTGCGCGGCGATCAGCGCCGTCATAATTTCGGTATCAGTTGTTGCTTGCAGGCCGTGAGCCTTTTCTTCTTCCGTAATTATTGCTGCTAGCTCTTCGGCGAGATCCCCTGTGTTTGTGAGATTACCGTTGTGGGCAAGTGCAAGAGTTCCGTGACTCGTGGAGCGAAGAGTTGGTTGGGCGTTGGCCCAAACTGAAGATCCTGTGGTGCTGTAACGGCAGTGGCCGATAGCTAATTTTCCGGTCAGGGTCGCAAGATCATTTTCGGTGAAGATCTGAGAAACCAGACCCATATCCTTAAATACAACGATTCGTTTTCCATCAGAAGTCGCGATGCCTGCAGACTCTTGGCCGCGATGTTGGAGCGCATAAAGCCCATAAAACGTGAGTTTTGCGACCTCTTCATCAGGAGCCCATACGCCAAAAACTCCGCACTCATCCTGAGGAGAGTGTTCTTCTTCGAAGAGCTCAAAAGTGAGCTTTCCATCCGGGCGGCGGGTCACTCTGCAATCCTAATTGTTGCGGCCGCTTTCGCGAAAAGGTCAGATAAATCAGAGCGCTCACCGCTGGCGGAGATATCACCCGCATAGAGAGCATCTGCCCAGGTAGTGCTTCCGTCGATCAGAGCGAATAGAACATCGGCCGACATCTCGACAACATTGGGCGGAGTCCCGCGCGTATGTTTTGGACCAGCAACACATTGCACCGCTGCAAATGGTGGAATACGAAGCTCGACCGATTTACCTGGTGCGATCTGAGTGATCTCTTCCAGCACAGACTTCACTTGGGCAAGTACCAAAGGATCGCGCGCCATCAGAATTCGCCTCTAACCGAAGAGCTTTGGAAGAGTTTCGGTATAAGCCTTGCGAAGTTCATCGAGCGGAATATGAGCACCGTTAATGGTCAGTACATCTCCACCAGATTGTCCTAAGCGAGTGATCGCAATTCCATGCTTCTCTGCCAGCGCTTTGAGAGCTGCAGCGTTATGTGGCTCTACAGAAACAATTGCGCGACCAGGAGTCTGAGCAAAGAGTTCGGCAGCGATATCACCAACGAATTCAATTGTTGCGCCAATGTTGTTCTTGAGGGTCACTTCTGTGATCGCAGCAGCAAATCCGCCGTCAGATAGATCATGTGCTGATTCAAAGAGTGGTTGACCTTCGAGCAAGAGATTGACCAAACGTGTTTCGTGGTCAACATCTGCGCGTGGGGCGCTATCGCCAATCTGTCCGTGTAGATACGCCCATTCACTTCCGCTGAAGTTGGCATCGGTTGTACCGAGTTGGTAAATATCTAGACCAGCCTTTGGAAGTCCCATCTTGGTACGTGTGCGAACATCTTGGATTACACCAAGCACTCCAATCACGGGAGTTGGCAAGATCGCTACTGAACCAGTCTGGTTGTAGAACGAAACGTTTCCGCCGGTAACAGGCAGACCCATCTCTAGCGCGATATCAGCAAGGCCACGTACTGTTTCGGCGAACTGCCACATCACACCTGGATCTTCAGGAGAACCAAAGTTGAGGCAGTTAGTGATCGCCAGCGGCTTTGCGCCACCCACAGCAATATTGCGACAGGACTCAAGCAGAGCAAGTTTTACGCCCTCGTATGGATCCAAGTAGGACCAGCGAGCGTTTGCGTCGGTTGAGATAGCAACGCCGAGATGGCTCTGCTCATCGATGCGAATCATTCCGGAATCTTCTGGTTGTGAAAGAACAGAATCACCACGAACATATCGATCGTATTGATCTGTCACCCATGATTTGTCAGCGATATTTGGAGATGCAACTAATGTGAGGATTGCATCTTTGATCTCAGCCGGTGTTTGTGGGAGTGGAATACTGATCGGCTTGAGCTCATCGAGATAAGCAGGGCGTGCCATTGGTCGGTTATAGACCGGACCATCGTGTGCAACAGTGCGAGGTTGAACATCGACAATCAACTCACCGTTCCAGGTGATGTTGAGACGATCACCAGATGTCACTTCACCGATAACCGTTGC
>CAIWXY010000051.1 GCA_903916775.1 uncultured Actinomycetes bacterium | reverse complement strand
TAAAAGCGCTAGAGCTATCTGGTGCCAGCAACGTGATCTTCCGTCGCAATTCTCAGAAGGGCAATCTTGAGGTTGTTCCAAAAGTGGGCGGGTGGGAAGGTCTTAACTCAATTCTTCACGCTAACTAGATCAGCCCAACTTGTAACGCATCGTCCGTCAGATTAGTAACCGGGCGGAGCGATCTGGAACCATGAGGATGGGATCTTCAATTTAGTTTTGAAGTCACCAATCTGTAATTGTGACGTGGCACCCGTGCTTGAAGTCGCTGTCACACTAAGTGCTGCGCCAGCTGAAGTGAGGGAATCAATTTTCAGAGAGACTACATCGGGCAAGTTAAATGCCGTTACTACATCTTTCTCTACTAAGACTCGTTGCCAGTGTGAGTAATAAGGATTTAAGAAAATATCTAGCGACCAAGGGTCTGGCACATTTGTGAGATATGGAAGCGCAGTTCCCCACACATCAACGCTACGTTGGGTTGTGCCCCCATCGGAAGAGAAGAAATATACGGCGATCGGTTTACCCAAATACTCGATCGCATAACCATTGTTTGGATCAGCTGCAGTCGCATCAACGGCAGCTTTCCAGAGTTGACCAACACCTTGTTCGGATTCTTTGGCATAACCGATATAGCTTTGGTCATAGATGGTGCTGTAAATATTGCAGTCACATTCTTTGCGAACGACAGCCATTTTTCCGAGTGCATATGTTCGTGATGCGATAACTTGAGCTTGTAGTGCAGCTGGTAAATAACTTGATGGCATCTCACTGATTCCGTACAAATATTCATTATGCAAGCTCATGGTGTCGGTGATTTCGATCTTGCCGGCGACGTATCGCAACTGCACAAATCCATACCTGAGCTGAATGCTGCCGGTCGAAGCGCTCATATTCATCACTTGCAGAAGTGGATTAGTTTGCGGTGAATTCCACGAAATATTCCACAAAGGTGATGGGGCTTGTGCGGCAGATATTGTGGTACCAGGGCAGACGGTTGACTCAGCGATTGCCTTTCCATACACCGAGAATTTCATCGTGCAATTTGCTGATGTCGTCAATGGTGTTGGGTTTGCGAGAGTGGCTGGTGTGCCAATCGAGCTGAGTGCATACGTAGCGCCTAATACCGGCTTAACTATTGTGAAGTTTGCATAGGTGGCTTGGTGCGCGACATTTACTCGGATAGGCAGATTGTCATTGACCGGCACTACTTGAGTCCCAGGAAACCAGTACGTCAAAATATCTGAGGCACTTTTACCTTCCATCGCTTGACCTTGGGCACCTATCTGACTCATGCCGACTCCATGACCAAATCCAGAGCCAGTTAAAACAAAGTGTGCTGGTAGTACATCGGCTTGAGCTGTGTTTGTCGCGATCCCGAGGATCAACACACTTGTCATTGCTACCGCGCTTAAAACTTTGCGCATTACTTCACCAAATTTTTAGGAGATGTCAGGAAACCAATGCCCCAGGAAAAATGCATGGTCGCCAGAACTGCCGGCAAAATAATTTTCTCAGACCAGCTCTTGCCGATCGCGAGTGAACCCAGAAGATTTCCTAGTAGATAAAGTCCGAAAGGAATATAAAAAGCGCTAGAAACTGTAAGCCCTAGGATCACCGAGAGTGCAGAAACTGCAACCGTCACTGGTGGCGCTAAGTATCGATAGTTGGCGGTTCCTTTGTGGCTACGGATAACCGCATGACGCCAACGCCCGTATTCGAAATATTGTTTTGCAAGCGCTTTGAGATGAGGGCGTGGTCGATAGGTGACTACCAAGGCTGGATCAAACCAGATCACTCCTCCTGCTTGGCGCAAGCGATAATTGAGTTCCCAATCTTGCGCACGAGTGAAACGTTCGTCGTAACCGCCAGCGGCCTGCAGCGCTGCGCGCTTAAAAACACCTAAGTAGACAGTGTCAGAAGGCCCAGCTTTGCCACCGACGTGAAACCTCGCACCACCCACACCGAGCGGTGAGCGCATCGCTGTTGCGACCGTGTTTTCAAATCTGTTTTTGCCAACGGCCGCCATGATGCCACCGACGTTAACTGCGCCAGTGTTGAGCATG
>CAIWXY010000050.1 GCA_903916775.1 uncultured Actinomycetes bacterium | reverse complement strand
CAATGGGTTCGAGATGATTCCCGTGAGGCTAAGAGAAACGACCGTGCGGCAGATCGCGCCGAAGCAATGGGCGTAGATGACGAATTGGCTAAGTACAACAAGTACTTAGCATCACTCAATGCTCGGGATAAAAACGAGTTATAAGAGTTGGGGTCGCAGCGGCGTTGAGCTTCTGATCGTGTTCTTCGCTTGGAAGTAATTCACTCGATAGCTCGCCGGCATGGATTAAACCGATCTTCCAGGCGCTCAATCGGGCTAAGGCGCGATCGTAGGAGCCGCCGCCTTGCCCCATCCGGGTTCCACTGCGATCTACTCGAAGAGATGGAACGATCACGCAATCGATCTGACTCTCATCAGCGATAGCGTCGCCAATTGGTTCAAGAACCTTGCCATTCTTTCGAAGACTTTGGGTCGAACCAGACCACTGGACCCACTCGAGGTCGTTATCTGGGAGTAAGCGCGGCAGAACTAAAACCTTTCCGGCCGCCAGAAGCTCCTCATTGAGATCACCTGTCCGTGGCTCATATTCGTACGAGATGTATGTTGCGACAACTCGAGCACTTTGAAATTCGCTGGATTGTGCGACATGCGACCAGGACTCTTCTGCAAAGCGCAATGCGCGATCCGCCCTGAACTCCTTGCGGAGTTTATTTTTTGCGTCCGACTGGTTGCTCACATCGTTAGCCTAATTTATGAGGAGCGATCAATGCGAGCTATTACTATGCCCGCCAAGTAGTGTTCAACTATGAATGTGGAAGTTGTTGCACCTCAAGTAAGTGAAGAAAGCGCCGATGCCGCCCCTGTTTCTGCTATTTCAGTCTCGGCCTTGGCAGAAGCACTCCTTGAGATTGCACGCCCACTAGAAGCCTTTGATATGCCACTTCTCGACGCACACGGTGCGACCTTGGCCGAGGATATTTTTGCCGGGGAACGATTAGTACTTCGCAAGGGATCTCGTATTCGTTCCACCCAGATTGGATTAGCAGCATCGATCGGTCTTTCTCGTCTGCCAACCCAGCCGCACCCACGTGTCGTAGTGATCTCAGCTGGAGATGATCTCGTTGAGCCCGGTCATCCGTTGGTGAGCGATGAGGAAGAGTTTGAGACTAATTCCTGGCTGCTGACCACAGCGGTCAAAGAAGCTGGCGCGGTGGGTTATCGAGTCCACACGATTCCCGAAAATCATGCCCAGCTCAAAGCCATCATTGAAGACCAGTTAGTGCGGGCCGACTTGATCGTTATTAGCGGTGAGAGTCACGATGGCTCTGTCGAGTTAATCGAGGCTGTATTGCGCGAGATGGGCAGTATTACCAGCGTTATTCCCTCACTTGAGGGCAGCTCGCGCCATAACTTCGGCACGATTGGCGAGGATAAGGTCCCCGTTCTCACGCTCCCTGGAGACACCGTTTCTGCATTCCTTTCATGCGAGCTCTTTATTCGCCCAATGATTAGGCGCATGTTGGGGGCCTCCAGCATTTATCGCCCGACCATCAAGGCGACGATTACTGCCAATGTGGAATCTCCCATCGGCCAGACTTCCCTCATCAGGGCCACGTTGTCTGGTGCTAATGAAAATGGCGCTCGCACAGTCACGCCGCTCTCGCATCAAGGGGAGATCTTTACCCTCTCCGATGCCCATGCACTCATTGCAATCCCAGCAGATTCACCCGGCGCCCTCTTGGGCGAAGTGGTTGATGTGCTGGTGCTGGATCGAATCAGTTAGCGCAGTCACACAATGCGCGAAGGCTGGCCTATAAAGATCACGGATCGTGAGATAACTCTTCGACCTCTGCGCTACCGTGATAAAGCGCGATGGGATCGCGTTCGAGCAGCCAACGCTCAGTGGCTTGCGCCGTGGGAAGCGACGAGACCGCCGATAGATCCTGACCAACTCCTCCCAACTTTTTTTGGGATGGTGCGCCACCTCAACCGTGAAGCGCGCCAAGGCCGAGGGCTGGCTTTCGGGATTTGGATCCAGGTTGATGGAGTGGATTATTTAGCTGGTCAAATTACATTGGGCGGAATCGTGATGGGCGCTTACCGTGGTGCGCATATTGGCTATTGGATCGACCAACGATTTGCCAGCAAGGGATATGTCACTCGAGCAGTCCGCGCGCTAACAAAATTCGCTTTCATGGATCTCAAATTACATCGAATCGAAATTAATCTCCGTCCCGAGAATATTGCATCGGCTCGAGTCGCCCAGAAAAGTGGATATGTTTTTGAGGGAGTACGTCCTCGCTTTTTACATATCGCAGGCGAATGGCGCGACCACCTGACGTACGTCGCAGAAAACCCTAATCTTTAAGTCGAGAGTTCTCTAAGCTCAAAATACGCTCAAATCCACCGATTTAACCCATATCTGACCTACAGTTTCATTCCATGGCCTCGGGTTTGATTTATCTCATCATCCTCATGATGTGGGGTGCCTACTTTGTTCCTCGTTGGATGTCGCAACATGACACAACATCGGGTCGAGCAACTGCGCGTTACAAAAGTGCAATGAAAGTTGTGGCATCAACTCCAAATATTCCAGAAGCAATTGATCCGGATAAAAAACTTCGCGAACTGCGCAAGCGTCAAACAATCACAACATCTCTTCTGCTTCTTACTTGCATTGTAGCAATCACTGCGCTTGTCGGAATTCTTCCGCTTGCCTTCACTCTTGTGATGATCACTGCAACAGCAATTTACTTTGTTCATATTCGCCGCCAGGTAGTTGCTGCGCAATTAAAGAAGCGTCGCCTCAAGGCGCTGGCACAAATTAGCGCAACAGAAGTCAAGCGCGATCCTTCAGCACGTATCTCACTCTCACCACGTGCATACGCATCAGATGCGCAAGCAACAGATCATTGGATTCCACTGTCGGAGCGCGTAGAGTCCCAATCCATCACAATTATTCCGCGGGAAGATTCATTCGCACCAACTACAGCAGCAACCTGGTCACCAGTAGCAGTACCACGACCTACATACACAACTGCTCCAAAAGTAATTCGCTCTCAACGCACAATTGATCTCACTGTGCCTGGTGCGTGGAGCGCAGAACAAGAGCGTATTGCAGCTCTTGAAACTCAATCACGCGATGAGATCTTTGATCAGGAGTTAGCCGAGCAAGCAGCGGTTATTCGCGATCAAGCTGCTAACCAATAATCAAAAATCAGCTTCTTAAATCCAGGATGGAAACCACATCATGGATGACCAGTGAGAGTACGAAGTAATTCCTCCGGTAAAGAGCGGGAAAAAGTACAAGAAATTAACTGCGATAGCAGCTATAAATAGCCATGAAGCGACTCTCCGTCTCTTGGAGATATAGCCAAATCTGTCAGGCTCTAGGAATTTTGAGAGGGCGTAAACAATGATGAGAACGATAAATGGTTCAAAGGCAATGACATAAAAAGTGAAGACCGTGCGCTTTTGCCACTCAAACCAAGGCAGATATCCAGCAGCGAGTGAGAGCAGCAACAAACCACTCTGCCACTCACGACGCGCAATCCAATATCCAAACGTAATTGCGATTGCGATAACGCCGGACCACCAGAGCAGCGGTGTTCCTAGCGCGAGAACTTCTTGCGAACATTTTACGGCGCCACATGTTGATGGCTCTTGGTAAAAGAATGCAGTGGGACGACCCATGATCAGCCAACTCCATGGATTAGCAGAGTAGGTGTGGGGAGTAGTCAGGTGGGTATGGAAATTAAGAATCTCGCCTTGGTAGTGCCACCACGATTTCAGAATATTTTTGCTCCACGTGCGATCCCAACCGCTGGAGTTAGCAAACCACCCAACCCATGAAAGAACGTAAACCGAGATTGGGAGAATGACATACTGAGAAATTCGCGGCAATAACTTCTCTTTGATTGTCTGCCTTGCTGGTTCATCGACTTCCATCGCTCGATTGGCGCGATAGTCGACATAAAGTGTGAAGAGTAAGTAGGCGAGCAGGTAATAAGCACCGCTCCATTTTGTGGCGGCTGCTAAACCTAAACTCGCACCAGCCAACCAATGCGAGGATCGCAGCAAAAAGAAGAATCCAAGCAGGGTGAAGAACATGAGAAAAATATCAAGTAGCGCCGTACGCGACATGACTAGATGGATTCCATCACTGAGCGTGAGAATTCCGGCGGCCAGACTTAAGAAGTAATTATCGAATAACCGCTTGGCCACATAAAAAATTAAAATGACTGATGCGCTGCCCACCATGGCTGCGCTGATGCGCCAGCCAAACTCGTGATATCCAAAGAGCTTGATTCCAGCGGCAATCACCCACTTGCCAATTGGAGGATGCACGATGAACTGTGCGGCGCCTGTCTTTGGGTCTAGCTCGACTCCATGGTGGAGCAAGGAGTTGGCATTCTGCGCGTAATAGACCTCATCAAAGACAAAGCCCTTGGGGTACTGCAGGTGCCAGACACGAAAAATCAGTGCGACGAGGCCCAGCGTCGCAGCGCTAAGTCGATCGCGGAGCTCTGTACTGATCTGTGCTGTCACGGGTAAAGCGTAAAGCCTGCGAGAATAAGGCCGTGTTGATACTGGCTTGCGCCCCTCTCGGTAATCACGGCGATGCGACCGATCGCCTCAAGAGAGCACTGGTCGATGCCAAATATATTGCTGCAGAAGATTCCAGAAAGCTCTCCCGCCTTGCCCATGATCTGGGGGTGGTCTACACAGCCAAAGTGATCTCGTATTTTGAGGGCAACGAGGTGGCGCGCCTAGAGCAGCTGACCGAGATCTTGCTCTCGGGTGATGATCTCTTAGTCATTACGGATGCTGGAGCCCCAGGGGTCAGCGACCCCGGCTACCGCCTGATTCGAGCCGCGCTCGCCAATTCGATTGATATCGCAGTGCTGCCCGGTCCAAGTGCAGTGACAACCGCGCTTCTGCTCTCTGGGCTACCTAGTGATCGATTCTGCTTTGAGGGATTCCCACCGCGAACTGGCGGTGCGAGAAAGAGCTGGTTTGATGAACTAGCTGAAGAAGCACGCACGATGATTTTCTTCGAAGCCCCTCATCGGCTCAAAGAATCACTCCTTGATGCTGCCGAAGTTTTTGGATCAGATCGAGCTGCTGCGATTTGTCGCGAAATGACAAAGACCTACGAAGAGACAGTGCGTGGAACTCTCGCCGAATTATTGGCGTGGAGTGAGAGCAAAGAAATATTGGGCGAAATTACTTTGGTCATCGGCGGATTTGATCGAAGCTCCCATACGTACTCGCAGGAAGATTTAGTTGGGTTGGTAGCAGCGCGCGAAAGCGCTGGTGAGGCTCGAAAAGATGCAATTGCAGCGATTGCCAAAGAGTTGAACCTGCCTAAGCGCCAAGTCTTTGACGCGGTTGTTGCCCTCAAGAATCGGTAGGATTTAGGTATGAGCGCTCAGACTTTCTACTTAACGACGCCGATTTACTATGTAAATGATGCGCCACATATCGGCCATGCCTACACGACTGTCGCTGGAGATGTGCTGACTCGTTGGCACCGTCAGCGCGGTGAGAACGTCTGGTTCCTTACCGGCACAGATGAACACGGCGAGAAGGTCCTTAATACTGCTACTGCTAATGGTGTCTCGCCTCAGGACTGGTGCGACAACTTAGTTGAGAACAAGTGGAAGCCAGTCTGGAAAGCTCTCAATATTGCCAACGATGATTTCATTCGCACCACCGAACCTCGCCATATGGAGCGAGTGCAACGTTTCATGCAGCAACTCAAAGACGCTGGCCATGTCTATGCAGGCAAATTTGAAGGCCCTTATTGTGTTGGCTGCGAAGAGTTCAAGCTCCCCGGCGACCTTGTCGAAGGAAATTGCAAAGTCCATGGCAAGCCATGCGCGATGCTCTCTGAAGATAACTGGTTCTTTAAGCTCTCGGCATTTGTTCCCGCGCTCCTTGAGCACTACAAGAAGAACCCTGAAGCCTGCCAACCTGAAAGCGCTCGCAATGAGGTAGTGGCCTTCCTTGAAAGTGGAGTGCGCGATCTCTCGATCTCTCGCTCATCATTTGATTGGGGTATTCCAGTTCCATGGGATACCGATCAAGTAATTTATGTCTGGTTTGATGCTCTACTCAATTACGCAACAGCAATCGGACTTGGCGATGCGCCTGATTCTGAAGGCGGCAAAAAATTTGCGCAGACCTGGCCAGCAGATGTACACCTCGTCGGTAAAGATATTTTGCGATTCCATGCTGTGATCTGGCCTGCGATGTTGATGGCTGCCGGCCTTCCAGTGCCAGGAAAAGTATTTGCGCACGGTTGGTTGCTTGTTGGCGGCGAGAAGATGAGTAAGTCCAAGCTCACCGGTATTGCGCCAGAGACAATCACTGATCATTTCGGAGTGGATGCATTCCGTTATTACTTCTTGCGCGCAATTCCATTTG
>CAIWXY010000049.1 GCA_903916775.1 uncultured Actinomycetes bacterium | reverse complement strand
CTCCCGAAATTCGTGTTAATTTGAAAACGCGAATTTCGCTCTTCTTGATGTCGTTACCAATCAGATACCAAAAGCCATGCCACAAAGTGAGTTCATAAGGCTCTACATGGCGCTGTGAAATCGTTGTAGATTGGTATGTGAATAAAATTCTTGATCGTGTATCTATAGCACCAAGTATTGGTTCAAAATGTTGCGATGAAGTATCGTCAATCAGAATTGTCGCGCCTAATTCGCCAGGGTCATTAAACAACTCCGAGCCGTCTATTTTGGCAAGTGCGCGTGTGCCTGCGTAAGTGAAGGTTTCATCTCGCCACAATTTCCCAGCTAGTGAGATATACGCCAAATCCTCAGCGCTCAGCTCACCTAGATTTAAACCATAGGAATCCCTGGTGATCCGATATCCAACCTCATCCTCGAAAAGGGCGTCGTGGGTACCTACCTCGATCTCAATACCCAAATTTCGCAGTTCGTCCTTATCTCGCTCGAACATACGCTCCATGGTTTCAGGAGATCCTTCATATCCAGCCACATCGCGAAAGATCTCTGATTTTGCGAGATATCTCTTGCTCCCCAAAAGGGCGATCGTAAGGTTGATCAACCGCTCCGTTTTGCGTTCAGACATGGCCTCAGCCTACGGCTTTGCTAGGATCGTGCAGTCGATTTACGTGAATATGTTTATGAATAGTTAGAAAGGAAAAATGATGAGCAAAAAATCATTCAAAGTTTCAGCCATCGTTGTTGTGGTCGTATTGGCTGCGAGTTTGGCGCTTACTTTTACCCACAAAAAGAGCACTTCCTCGGCCTCTTCGGCCTCTCAATCCTCTCAAGCCCCCCAACCAACTCAGAGCTCACAATCCCAAGGAAAGGCGTCAGCCGTGACCCAAGAAGAACTTCCAACAGTTTCAGCAATTGCGGGCCAAGCCCCTGTAATCAGCAAGCCAGTCGGAGATCCTCCGGCCACATTGGTTACTAAAGACATCATCGTTGGAAATGGCGCAACTGCCACATCTGCTTCAACTGTAACTGCGCAATACGTTCTCATGTCATGGAAGAGCGGCGCAGTTCTTCAGTCGTCCTGGTCCCAAGGCCCAGCAACATTTCCGCTCTCAGCAGTTATTCCTGGATGGCAACAAGGTATCCCAGGTATGAAAGTTGGCGGACGTCGACTTCTTGTTGTTCCACCAGCACTTGGATATGGCGCGGCTGGATCAGGTCCAGTTGGTCCTAACGAGACACTCGTCTTCGTTGTTGATTTAACTGCCGCAAAATAATCTGGAAAGTTTTACTCGACTACCGCTTCATCTTCAGGAAGACCGTAGGCGCCCTTTGATGGGCGTCTACGGCGAAGAGGCGCTGTAACACCTGGCGCTAATCGACGGGCCTGGATGAGAAATCCAGTGTGTCCAATCATTCGATGTACAGGACGAACCGCTAAACCTTCGTGATGCCATTGGCGTATCAGAGACTCACTTGATTCTGGTTCGGTAAATCTTCCGGAATCTTTAATCGCCTCTGCCATAACTGAGAGTTGTGTAGTAGTGGCAACATAAGCAAGCAACACGCCTCCGGGATGAAGAACCTCATCCGCCATAGCCACACACTCCCATGGAGCCAGCATGTCGAGAATAATTCGATCGTATTTCTTTGTGTGCGCGTGATCTTGAACAGATCCGAGAGTCAGGCTCCAATTCTCCGGAACGCCTGAGAAATAGTTATCTACGTTCTTACTCGCGATATCAGCAAATTCTTGGCGGCGTTCAAATGAGTCAACAGAGCCACCAGGGCCTACAGCTCGAAGTAATGAGATGCTTAATGCGCCGGAACCAACTCCAGCTTCAAGAACTGCATCACCTGGGCCTACATCTGCAAAACCTAATATCAGAGCGGCATCCTTGGGGTACACAATCGTGGCGCCTCGAGGCATTGAGAGAACATAGTCTGCAAGCAAAGGTTTGAATGCAAGGAATTTAAGTCCAGCAGTAGTTTCCACCACGCTTCCTTGTGGCAATCCCGCGATGTTGTCGTGGATCAGCCAGCCTTTATGCGTATGCCACTCCCCACCTTCTTTGAGAGTAATCGTATGAAGTTTTCCTTTGGCATCTGTGAGTTGAACACGATCGCCATAAGCGAAATTTGGGTTCTTCATAGCATCTCCTTCAAGAGAATAGGTGTTGAGATGAGGTTTAGTTTGTTGACTAAACGGCGTTGAAATACTTTGCTTCTGGATGATGCACGATGATGGCACTCGTTGATTGTTCAGGGTGTAGTTGGAACTCTTCGGAAAGCTCTACACCGATGCGACCAGGCTCCAATAGTTCGCAGAGCTGAACTTGCTGTTCGATGTCAGGGCAAGCTGGGTAGCCGAAGGAATAACGTGAGCCCCGGTAACCCTGATCTAGGATCTCTGAAAGTTCAGGTGAATCTTCATCGCCTACATTGAGTTCTGAACGTATGCGAGCATGCCAATGCTCTGCAAGCGCCTCAGTGAGTTGAACTGAAAGCCCGTGCAACTCTAGGTACTCGCGGTAATTATTTTCCGCAAAGAGTTTGGCAGTTGCTTCAGATACTGACTGACCCATTGTTACGACATGGAATGCAACAGTGTCAATCTTTCCGCTCTCTTTTGAAGCGAAGAAATCGCTCAAACATAATCTGCGATCGCGGCGCTGGCGCGGAAAAGTGAATCTGACTCGTTCTGTGCCTTCAAGAGGCCCCTCGTGATACAAGATCACAAGATCGTTACCCTCTGAATAGCATGGAAAGTATCCATAAACCACAGCCGCATTTAGCCAACCCTGGGATTGGGCCTGGTTGAGGATTGCCCGAAGTCGTGGACGACCTTCATCTTCAGCCATCTTCTCAAATTCACCACGAGCTCCTTTGAGACCCCATTGACCCATGAAAAGTGCGCGCTCATCGAGCATGCCCAAATAGTCAGCCAGTGCGATTCCTTTAACAATCCGTGAGCCATAGAAGGGTGGAGTTGGAATCTTGTTATCGGTAGCTACATCAGAGCGCAGTGTGTCTGGGACATCTGGAGCCGATTGACGAGTAGAGACAGTCTTGCGTTCGCGTAGCGGAGGTAAAGCAGCACCTTCTACCCCGCGCTTGATCCCCATCATCGCATCCATCAGCTTGAGGCCTTCAAAAGCATCTTTTGCGTAACGGACTGTTCCGGGGAATGCACCAGCCAAATCTTGTTCCACGAAAGAGCGCGTCAGGGCCGCGCCGCCAAGAATCACAGGCCACTTGTCACTGAGTCCGCGAGTGGTGAATTCCTCGAGATTCTCGCGCATAACAACCGTCGACTTCACTAGAAGCCCACTCATACCGACAACATCAACGTCATTTTCGGTTGCAGCATCGATTATCTGGTTGACGGTCTGCTTAATTCCGATATTGACTGTGGTGTAACCATTGTTAGAAAGAATGATGTCAACAAGGTTCTTTCCAATGTCGTGCACATCGCCCTTAACAGTAGCTAGAAGTATTTTGCCGCGACCTTCATTATCGCTCTTCTCCATATGAGGTTCGAGAATCGCCACTGCTTGCTTCATGACCTCTGCGCTCTGAAGAACAAATGGCAGTTGCATCTCGCCTTTTCCGAAAAGTTCACCAACTACTTTCATTCCAGCAAGAAGGTGATCATTAATAATTGATAGCGGTGCGATTCCCTGATTCAGAGCTTCAAGCAAGTCCGCTTCGAGCCCAACTTTTTCGCCATCTATGATTCGACGTTCTAAACGTTGCGCCAATGGCAGAGCTGCTAACTCGGCAGCGCGCGAAACTTTGGTAGAGGCAGTTTCTACTCCCTCAAAAATTTCGAGGTACTTTGTTAGTGGGTCATAGGTGCACTCACCTGCTTCGTCGTACTCACGACGGTCGTAGATCAAATCAAGTGCTACTTTCAAAACTTCAGCTTCAATGCGAGCAATCGGTGTGATCTTTGACGGGTGCACAATCGCAGAGTCCAACCCGGCCTTAACCGCTTCGGCCAGAAAGACAGAATTCAACACAATTCGAGCTGCTGGGTTGAGACCGAACGAGACGTTTGAAACACCTAAGGTTGTCTGTACATCTGGGTATTTGCTCTTAAGGGCTGCGATTGCATTGATGGTTTCGATGCCATCTTTACGTGTCTCCTCTTGGCCGGTGGCGATCGGAAACGTCAGGGCATCAATAAGGATGTCACCAATCTTCATTCCCCAGTTCCCGGTGAGATCCTCAATGAGACGGGTAGCAACTCGTAATTTCCATTCGGCCGTACGTGCCTGACCTTCTTCATCAATGGTGAGGGCGACAACAGCGGCTCCATGCTCTTGCACCAAAGGCATTATGCGTGCGAAACGAGAATCTGGTCCGTCACCATCTTCATAATTCACGGAGTTAATGACGCTTCGTCCACCAAGGCATTCAAGACCTGCTTTAAGGACAGCTGGTTCGGTTGAATCGAGCACAATAGGGAGCGTTGACGATGTAGCGAAACGAGAGGCAAGTTCGCGCATATCGGAAACACCATCGCGACCTACGTAATCTACGGATAGGTCGAGCATATGTGCGCCGTCGCGAATTTGATCACGAGCAATCTCTACGCAACTTTGCCAATCTTCTGCAAGGAGAGCATCGCGAAAGGCTCTCGAACCATTGGCGTTCGTACGCTCTCCGATCGACATGTATGTCTTATCTTGGCGAAATGGTACGTATTGATAGAGAGACGATGCGCCTGGTTCCTGATGAGCAGTGCGCACGTTGCTTGGTTTTGCATGGAGAAGATTAACGACATCGCGTAAATGCTCCGGCGTTGTTCCGCAGCAACCGCCGATCAATCGCACACCATAATTCTGAGAAAAGTCAGCGAGGTACTTCGCTAGTTCTGTGCCGCCTAGTGGGTAAATAGCGCCATCGGCCCCCAAGATTGGCAAACCAGCATTGGGCATCACCGAAATAAGAGCGGTCGAACCTTGGGACAAAGCACGCAGGTGCTCACTCATCTCGGCCGGGCCTGTCGCACAATTGAGACCAATTACATCAATGCCTAGTGGTTCTAGCGCATTGAGCGCTGCACCGATCTCTGAACCCATAAGCATTGTTCCGGTTGTCTCGACGGTAACTTGCGCAATTAAGACTATGTCACGTTCGCTCTCGGAAATAGCGACACGTGCCCCATTCACTGCTGCCTTGGCTTGCAACAAATCTTGCGTGGTTTCAATAAGCAGCGCATCACAACCGCCTGCAATCAGTCCTCTTGAGGCTGTTGTGTATGCGTCTTTCAGAAGTTGATACGACGTATGTCCGAGTGTTGGAAGTTTGGTTCCTGGTCCAAGTGAACCCAGAACCCATCGAGGGTATGAGTCGGTAGAAAATTCGTCCGCTACTTCGCGTGCTAGTTGAGCTCCGGCGAAAGCGAGTTCATAGATGCGATCTTCGATTCCATATTCAGCAAGATTGGCGAAGTTGGCACCAAAAGTATTTGTCTCGATGGCATCAACGCCAACGTCCAAATACTGACGATGAACAGATTTGACGATGTCAGGTCTAGAGACATTTAAGATCTCGTTGCAACCCTCATGTCCCTGAAAATCTTCTAAAGTGGGGTTGGCTGCCTGAAGCATCGTGCCCATAGCTCCGTCGGCGATAACGGTTCGTGTCGCTAGCGCTTGCCGAAGAGTCGATGAAGGCTTCATAAGGAAGCGAGTTTAGCCTAGAAAGCGAGCCCCATTAGGCTGTCGAGAGCTCTGCCCATCTCTCCCGTTGATCCCCCGGTCTCACCACTCTCGGTAGCAAGCACCCATGTATGTAAGTGCTCAAAAGCAACTGGCGTATCGAGGTCATCTGCGATGGCGTCAGCAATAGCTTGAATAACGTGGTGGGTTGGTGCAACTTCATTTCGACCTAGAACAGAGCGCACTCGTGAAACATCTGCAATCGCTTGATCCAAAATAGGCTGGCTCCACATGCGATCAGTCGAGTAGTGGCCCTGCAAGAGTGCATAGCGAATCGCTACAGGATCAACACCGGCCTCTAAGAGTTTAAAAACAAAGACGAGATTGCCTTTGCTCTTACTCATTTTTTCACCGTCAAGACCGATCATTCCTGTGTGCACAAAAGCTCGTGCGAATGATTGGCCGGTTGCTGCTTTAACCTGAGCGGCCGACATAAAGTGGTGCGGGAAGATCAGATCGTTACCGCCCCCTTGCAGATCAATGAGAGATGCTCGACCCAAGTCACCCTTGAGGAAATTTGGTCCAAGTAAATATCTCAAACTGATGACAGCGCATTCAACATGCCATCCGGGGCGTCCAAAGCCATGACTACTCTCCCAGCCAGGCTCATCATTTTTGTTTGCAATCCACAGAACAGCGTCAAGTGGATGTTCTTTTCCTTCACGCTGTGGATCGCCACCGCGTTGCGCGAAAATATCAATGGCCTCGTCAACACTTATTGGCAATGCATCGAGAAATGGAACCGTACGAAAATAGAGATCGCCATCGAGGGAGTAGACATAACCGTTTGATTTCATTTGAGAGATCATCTCATCAACCAAAGGCATGATCTGAGTGACGGGAACGAAATACTCAGGAGCAAAGGTTCGCAACGCAACCATGTCACTGCAAAAGAGGTCAGTCTCTTGTTGCGCCAAAGATTTCCAATCAACATGATCTCGTTCTGCGCGCTCCAATAGCGGCTCATCCACGTCGGTTATGTTTTCGACAAAGTGAACTGAAGAACCTGAGAGTCGTTGATAACGATTAATGAGGTCGAAGGTGAGATAAGTAGCAGCATGACCGAGGTGAGTGGCGTCGTACGGTGTAATCCCGCAGACATACATGCGAAAGTCCTCAGAACGTTGGAAGGTGATAGCACCATTACTTGCTTTAAGAGATAACGGTCTTAAAGTGCACTCGGACAATTGAGCAAGTGCGGGTGACGGCCACGGGTTCTCTAGGATTTCCATTGGAGTTAGGTTAGCGAGAAAATCGCAAACATTCAGCCTAAAACTGATTTACCTTTCGCACGGGCAGATGGGCCCTAGTATGGCGGAAATGGAACCGAAGGCCATTGATCTGATGGCTCTGGAAATATTCCATTCTCTAGCAACGAGGCAATTCTTTGATTTAGCGCCGCCAGCTCATGCGCAGTTAAGAGTTCGGCGACAACATCGGTAGATCGAGAAGCGTGTCGCAGGATCTCGATTTCTGATTCGGTCAGCGTCTGCCCGCTCCAATTCCACAGAACAGTTCTTAACTTGTCATCGCTATGAAAGCAGACTCCGTGGTCGCATCCATAAATTTCACCATGCAGATCAATCAAAATGTGACCGAATTTGCGGTCGGTGTTGTTGATCATCGCATCAAAGAGAGCCATCTTGCGTAGCGCATCAGGCGAGTCGGCAACATAGGCGACTACGTCTAATTCCTCATCGACTTCAATCCATTGCTGAACAGATCCAATTCCGAATGGACCTTCACGCATTATGGTGAAAGGAACTAGCCCAAGTCCGAGAGCCTGTGAAAATTTGTATGCCGCAACTTCTCGAGAGGCGAGATTGCCATCGGGGAAATCCCAGAGCGGTCGCTCCCCAGCGACGGGTTTGTAAATAACAGGAACCTTCAGATCCCCCAAAACTGCATGAGCGAAGAGCGTTGCATTTGATGCATCGACGAATCGTCCATCGACGATCAGCTCTCCTTTTTCGATAATTTCTTGTTCGCTGGGCTTGCTCATTTAACGACGATATCCGTTTGCTCGTGGGCAGAGATGTCCTTGTGGATCGATTGGAAGTCCACAGAATGGGCACTGTGTTCGCCCTGCAGAGACAATAGCGTTGGCCAGTTCACAGAATCCTCGTGCTTGATTGATGCGCAGTGAAATCGAGAGTAGATCAGGAGCATCTTCTAAGAAGGTAGCTTCGTCGTCATCGAGCAGTTCCACAAGTGATTCATCACCTATCGACTGTGCCTCAATCAGTATTCGCTGCTCATCTTGAAGCCAACTGATTCCGATAACACCGACGCGAAAATCCTCTTCGATCGGAAATGTCAGCGTCGACGTGCTTTTTTGCGGTGGCAAGCCTAGCTCATCGTGTGAGGCCAAATGATTTCGTCGCAGCTCCTTAATCATCTCTTGAATTCGCAAGACCAAGGCCATCACTTGAGACTTCTCAACGCTCACGCAATTTTCGCCGCTATCGGACTTTACTTGGAGGAAAAATGTTCGCTCTCCAGGAACTCCCACGGTGCCAACAATGAACTGTGAGACATTGTTGTGCCTATAAACAATTCTGCTCATATACGACCGGCTCCTCCGCCAAGTGAATGGGCATCGCGCTGAGTGCTCTTAGGAGATGCGGAATTTTTTTGCAGGTGCTCAATGTTGTTGAGAGAAATGAGGTGAGATGGAGCGTACGAGATGGTTGTCAACGAAGCGGGATCGATTGCAATTCTCTGAAAATTATCTAGTGGTAAACCCAGATGGTAGGCAACGATCGACTTGATCACATCGCCATGAGAAACAATCAATATTCTCGACTTCCCCTTGGCCATCTCTAGAACGGCTTGGTTTGCGCGCAGCGTCATTTCGGCAAAACTTTCCCCAGATGGAAAACGTACCGTGCTTGGTCTACTTTGAATATCTGCCCATAGAGCCATTTTGGAGAGTTTAGAAAGCGGCTTGCCTGACCACGTCCCATAATCCATTTCTATGATCTCTTTGGATACCACGGAGCGTGCACCTGTCGTTTTTAGAAGAGGTGCAATTGTTTGCTTGCATCGTTTGAGATCGGAGACGTAAATCGCATCAAATTTCCTTTGGCCGAGTACCTGAGCAACGTGTTGAGCCTCGGCCTCACCTCGAGGTGAAAGTCCTACTGTGTTATCTCGACCCGCCAGAATCCCCTTGAGGTTAGCCGTTGAGTGGGCGTGACGCAGTAAAACGATCTCGCACTTCTTAGGGGTGGCCATGACACAAGGTTACAAGGTTGGGAAGGTGCATGTGTTTGAACCCGGGTCTTGCTAAGTTCGCTCCATGGAAAAGCGAACTCTGGGCAACAGCGGTCTAGGCGTAAGCCGGATCGGTCTGGGCACCATGACCTGGGGTCGCGATACCGATGAGCACGAGGCTGCTGACCAGCTCCGTAGTTACCTCGATGCTGGTGGTTCATTTATCGATACAGCTGCAATTTATGGAGATGGCGACAGTGAGCGCGTAATTGCAGGCTTCTTGGGCTCGTTAGTGCCTCGAAGTGAACTCACTATTGCCACCAAGGCTGGCCTTTCTCATCCAGGTGGCGTGCGCACAATCAATAATTCGCGTGGCTCGCTCATCGCAGATCTTGATGCCTCTTTGAACCGCCTAGGTACTAGTTATGTGGATCTCTGGCAGATTCATGCTTGGGATGAGAACATTCCGCTGGAAGAGACGTTGAGCGCACTGGACTATGCCGTCAACAGTGGTCGGGCTCGTTATGTCGGAGTATCGAATTTCAACGGGTGGCAACTAGCTCGAAGCGCAACTATGCAAAATCCGTTATTTGGAAAGAGCGCCATCACGAGTATTCAATCTGAATACTCTCTCCTCAATCGCTCCATCGAACGAGATGTGCTTCCTGCCGCAGATGCAACGGGAGTTGGCGTGATCGCATGGTCACCGCTCGGCCGCGGAGTTCTTAGCGGAAAATATCGTTCAGGTTTGCCATCAGATTCACGAGGCGCTAGT
The DNA here is from genome assembly GCA_903916775.1 of uncultured Actinomycetes bacterium. Classification (GTDB taxonomy): domain Bacteria; phylum Actinomycetota; class Actinomycetes; order Nanopelagicales; family Nanopelagicaceae; genus PALSA-747. The sequence goes on along the minus strand of CAIWXY010000049.1, from coordinate 3,747 downwards.
CCGCATTACTCCAGTTTCATCGCACCGTATCTTGATCAACGAGCGCGCACAATCGTGGATGCCACCATGGTTGCAGCCCAGGGCTTGGGTTACTCCCCTATAGAAGTTTCACTTGCATGGGTGCGCGATACTCCCGGAATTGCGAGTGCGATAGTTGGAGCACGTACAGGTGCCCAGCTTCGAGGAGTTCTTACTGTTGAAGAGATCGCTCTCCCTATTCAAGTACGTCAAGCTCTGGATGATATTTCTGCAAATTCGATCTAGGGTAATTTCAGTTAACGTTTGCGTTAATGCGATTAATTAGATTAGCAATTTTCCAAGAAGCGGATCAGTACACGCACTCCAAACTTAAGTCCTTCAACAGGAACTCTTTCGTCAACTCCGTGGAAGAGAGCGAAAAAGTCTAGGTCTGCAGGTAGCAGGAGCGGCGAGAATCCGTATCCAACAATCCCAAGATCGGCAAGTGCCTTGTTATCGGTTCCGCCGCTCATGAGGTATGGAACTGGAATGCCCTCAGGATCCTCGGCGATAAGTGCAGCGCTCATTGCCTCTACTAATGGACCTGCAAAATCTACTTCAAGTGCCTTATCGCGCACTAGCATTTCGACAGTTGCATCACTGCCCACAAGTTCTTTAATTGTTGATTCGAGTTCTGCTTCATAGCCAGGCAAGAAACGTCCATCGACGACAGCTGTGGCATGTTGCGGTATGACATTTGCTTTATAACCAGCGTTGAGCATGGTCGGGTTAGCAGTATTGGTAACAGTTGCTCCTATCATCTTCGAGGCCCCACCAATATGCTTAAGAAGGTCAGATGCTCTGGTGGGATCGTAAACATCACCGGTGAGCTCCGCGATTTTTCCAAAGAGTTTCTTGTTCGTCGCGGTTTCGCGTTCAGGCCATACGTAAGAACCGATTCGACTAATTACTCGTGACAACTTGGTGACTGCATTATTCGGATTAGCAAATGAACCATGGCCAGCTGTTCCAGAGGCAGTTAGTTGCATCCATTGGATTCCTTTTTCGGCCGTTTCGATAACGTAAAGACGATGTCCACCTGTGATCGTGATCGAAAATCCTCCGACTTCCGAGATCGCTTCGCTGTAACCTTCAAAAATATCTGGGCGATTATCAACCATCCAGTGGGAACCAAATTCACTGCCCGCTTCTTCGTCGGCGAAGAAAACGAGAAGAATGTTGCGAGGTGGTACATATCCAGTTCGAGCCCATGAGCGAATGATTGCGAGATACATGGCATCGCCATCTTTCATATCAACTGCGCCACGACCCCAGATATATCCATCTTTGAGTAGGCCGGAGAAAGGATCGACGCTCCAGTCCTTCGCATCTGCTGGCACAACATCTAGGTGACCGTGGACAACAAGGCCAGGTCGTGTTTGATCTCTGCCAGGGATGCGTGCGATTACGTTGACCCGATTTGGTCCGGTTTCAATGAGTTCGGAGTCGATGCCTACTTCTTTGAGCTTCTCGGCAACATAGGCAGCCATGGCGCGCTCATCGCCCTTGCCTTCCCCATAGTTCACGCTAGGAATGCGGATCATTTCCTGAAGAAGTTGGATGCAATCGTTCTCGACGGCGGTGATTTCATTGAGTTCCATGGCCCTATCCTGCCTCACGATGGACTCCCCTGCCGGAAGTTGGGGCGAAATCTTTTCCGCGAACCTTTGCTATCCTTACGCCTTGCCCGTATTGGTGCTCTTAAGCGCCAGTGTGAGTATGTCGGGGTGGCGGAATTGGCAGACGCGCTAGCTTGAGGTGTTAGTGCCCGCAAGGGCTTGAGGGTTCAACTCCCTTCCCCGACACCATTTCATCCATTTCCTCGCGAGATAGGCTAATTTCCTCTCTGTGGCTTCGCTTATCTATTACTACGGAACGATGGACAGCGGTAAATCGACCCTTGCTCTCCAGACCGCTCACAATCATCAAAGCCGTGGCCGCACGGGCATCATCTTTACAAAGAGTGATCGTGGCGGACCGGGCGTTATTACAAGTCGCCTTGGTTTGAAATCTGAAGCTATCGAAGTTGTATCTGGCATCGACTTGCACAGATACATTGCCGACAGTCTCTCCAACGGTAATCGCGTTGACTTCGTGATCTGCGATGAAGCGCAATTCTTTGATCCAGAGCAGATCGAGCAATTGGCCAAGATCGTCGATGGACTTGGGATCGATTGCTACGCATTTGGAATTCTCAGCGACTTCCAAACCAAGATGTTCCCCGGCTCTGCTCGTCTGGTTGAGCTCTCAGATCGAGTTCAGCCACTTCAAGTTGAGGCTCTCTGTTGGTGCGGCGAACGCGCCACTCACAATGCTCGCGTGGCTAACGGAGTCATGGTCACCGAGGGTGAGCAAGTTGTCGTTGGCGACGTCGCTTCGCAGATTGGGTACGAAGTTCTGTGTCGCCGACATCATATGCGTAAGGTAACCTCTAGAAACTCACAGAGCGCAAGGCTAGAACCCCTGCCTTTCAGTGGCGAATAAAAGTATCTCATCAGACTAACTAACCAGAACTGAGGATGGCGACAATGGAAACACGTGGATATGCAGTTCTTGAAGCAGGTCAGGCACTACAACCATTCACCTTTGCAAGACGCGAACTGCGCGAACATGACGTCGCTTTCGATATTCACTATGCGGGAATATGCCACTCTGATATCCATACCGCTCGCGGCGAATGGGGTCCTGCGAAACTTCCGCTAGTTCCGGGCCATGAAATCGTAGGAATTGTTACTGCGGTGGGTAGCGCACAAACAAAATTTTCAATCGGTGACCGAATTGGTGTCGGTGTCTTTGTTGACTCATGCCGCACCTGCGCTAACTGTGTATCGGGCCATGAAAACTATTGCCTAGACGGTATGACCGGCACGTATAACAGTGTGGAGCGAGATGGACACTCCCCTGCATTCGGTGGGTATTCAAACAAATTTGTTATTGACGAGAAGTACGCCGTAAAGGTGCCAGCCAACCTCGATCTAGCATCAGTTGCGCCACTTCTTTGTGCTGGCGTCACGCTCTACTCCCCGCTGAGCCACTGGAAAGTCGCACCAGGTATGAAAGTTGGCATCATCGGACTCGGCGGATTAGGTCACATGGGCGTCAAGCTAGCTGCCGCTATGGGCGCAGATGTAACTGTCTTCTCTCATTCAGCTGGAAAAGAGGAGGACGCCAGAAAGTTTGGCGCTACAAACTTCGTTAATACAACACAGGATCGCTTTTATGAGCCAATGAAAGAGAGCTTTGATCTTATTCTCAATACAGTTTCTGCAGAGATTGATATCAACGACTATCTTCACCTTCTTAAATTAGATGGAACCTTGGTAGTCATTGGCTTGCCCGGTAAGCCTTATCCAATTAACGCAGGAAACCTCTTACGCCTTCGCAGATCAATAACAGGCTCCATGATCGGCGGTATGCCTGAGCTTCAAGAGATGCTGAATTTCTGTGGTGAACACAACATCGTTAGCGACATTGAATTGATTAAGGCTGATTACATTAATCAAGCGTATGACCGCACGATTGCGAGCGATGTGAAATACCGTTTCGTCATCGACGCTGCCACGTTCTAGAAAATGCCTTTACAGCACTGCTCTAGTGGCTCACATGAATTGATGAGCCACGAGAGCAACAATTGGGGCAAAGAAGAGAGCAGGAAGCAGATCGCCAATTGCTATCTGCTTGAGTCCAAGTAGTCGAAGCGCAATTCCTAGAAGCAGAACTCCCCCAACG
>CAIWXY010000048.1 GCA_903916775.1 uncultured Actinomycetes bacterium | reverse complement strand
CTTGGTTTAACGATATTTGGCGAGCGCACTGCTGGAGTTTTCACAGCTGGCTTCTCGGCTACCTTAATTGCAGGTTTGGATACTGCCTTCTTAACTGGCGCAGCCTTCTTTGCTGGTGCTGCTTTCTTAGCAACGGCTGGCGCCTTCTTGGCAGCGGCCGGGATTGCGGCTTTTTTAGCCGCAGCGGATGATGATTGTGTTGGCACTGATTTAGCAACTTTCTTTACAGCTGTTGGCTTACTTGGCGCAACTGTCTTCTTGGCGACAGGTGCCTTCTTCACACTCTTTTTAGCTGCGCTCACAGGGGTAGTTTTCGGGGCAGGGTTGGCTGCAGCCTTGCCTACGACCTTACTGACCGCCTTCTTTAACACTGAAGTTGCGGTCTTCTTAGCATTAGGTGCCATGTCAACTATCGCTTCTCTAGCTTTATTAAGCCGCTTAGGTCCGTGCTCGGAATAGCACGGCCACCGGCTGAGAAGGCTAGGCGTAAGGAGCCCGAATTACCAACTTCGCCGCGCTAGACTCACGACCTTAAATACCCAAGATGTTCTAGGTATCCCCAGATGCTCTAGAGAGCCAGCAATGGAGGCAGAACGTGGCACACGAGGCAGACTCACCCGCACAGAGCGTAGCCGCGGGCTTCACTACCCTTGCTCCAGCCATTGACCTACCTGCAACCGAGCACAGCATCCTGGCCTTCTGGGATGAAGCCAATATTTTTGCCAAAACGCTTGCGGCCCGTGCCGATGCCCCGCGCTGGACCTTCTTTGAAGGCCCACCAACCGCAAACGGCTCCCCTGGAACCCACCACATTGAAGCTCGCGTATTTAAGGATCTCTTCCCGCGTTACCAGACCATGAAGGGAAAGCTCGTCACCCGTAAAGCTGGTTGGGATTGCCACGGCCTACCCGTTGAAATCGCTGTAGAGAAAGAGCTTGGTTTTAGCGGCAAGGGCGATATCGAGAAATATGGCATCGCTGCCTTCAACGCTAAGTGTCGAGAGTCGGTCCAACGTCACGTAGATGAGTTCACCTCTATGACTCGTCGCATGGGCTTTTGGGTTGACTTTGATGAGGCGTACTGGACTATGTCCCCGCAGTATGTCGAGAGCGTCTGGTGGTCACTGCAACAGATCTGGAACAAGGGCCTTCTCGTTCAAGATCACCGCGTTGCTCCATACTGCCCTCGTTGCGGAACCGGGCTTTCTGATCACGAGCTGGCTCAAGGATACGAAACTGTTAAAGATCCCTCGGTCTATGTCCGCTTTCCTGCAACATCTGGAGCGATCGCAGAACTGGGGGCATCATTCCTCGTCTGGACCACAACTCCATGGACACTGATCTCTAATACCGCAGTAGCCGTCAATCCAACTGTCGACTATCAGGTCATCGAAGTTGCGCATGATGAAAAAGTTGAACGTGTAGTTATCGCAGCCCCATTGGCACATATTCTTGGCGAGGATCAGAAAGTTCTTGCGACTTTTAAGGGTAGCGAGCTTGAGCACATCACGTACAAGCGCCCGTTTGATCTCGTTGAGATTCCAGACTCTCATTTCATCGTTTTGGCTGATTACGTAACAACCGAAGATGGAACCGGTCTCGTTCATCAATCCCCAGCATTTGGTGCGGATGACTTACAAGTATGTCGACGCTACAACCTTCCAGTCGTCAATCCAATGGCGCCGGATGGAACTTTTAACGCCGATATCCCACTCGTTGGCGGTATTTTCTTTAAGGATGCCGACAAGGTCATTATCAAGGATATGAAGGCGCAAGGAATTTTATTTAAGCAACTTCAATTTGAGCACTCATACCCACATTGCTGGCGATGCCACACACCACTGATGTACTACGCGCAACCATCGTGGTACATCCGCACGACGGCTATTAAAGACGCACTCCTTGCTCAGAATGCGAAGACAGATTGGCATCCAGAGACGATTAAAACTGGTCGATTTGGTGATTGGCTAGAAAATAATATCGATTGGGCCGTATCTCGAAATCGTTATTGGGGCACTCCCCTTCCGCTCTGGCGCTGCCCAGATGACCACATGCATTGCATTGGATCACTCGCCGAGCTCTCCGCGCTTTCTGGTCAAGAACTTTCTAATACCGATCCACACCGACCATTTGTCGATGAGATCACCTTTCCTTGTCCCGAGTGCACACAGACCATGGTTCGCGTTAGCGAAGTGATCGACTGTTGGTATGACTCAGGCGCAATGCCTTTTGCGCAATGGGGCTACCCACATAAAGAAGGCTCTATCGAAGAGTTTAAGGCTGCCTATCCAGCAGATTTCATTGCCGAGGCGATTGATCAGACTCGTGGTTGGTTCTACACCCTCATGACAATCGGAACTCTAGTATTCGACCAATCGTCGTATAAGACCGTGCTCTGCCTTGGTCATATTTTAGATAAAGATGGTCGCAAGATGAGCAAGCACTTAGGAAATGTTTTGCAACCAATTCCACTCATGGACCAGCACGGCGCCGACGCAGTTCGTTGGTACATGTTGGCAGCCGGTTCCCCATGGAGTGCGCGCCGCGTTGGCCATGATGCGCTCTCAGATGTAGTTCGCAAAACTCTCTTAACATACTGGAACACCGTTTCATTTTTTACTCTTTATGCAAATGCAGCGGGCTTCACGCTTTCTGCGTCGGATCAGACTCTATCGACCAACACCATGGATACATGGATCATCTCAGAGCTCAACTCGCTGATCGCTAGCGTTGATCAAGCGTATTCGGCATTCGATTCGCAGGAAGCTGGTCGCCTGCTTGCAGCATTCATTGATGACCTCTCAAACTGGTACGTACGTCGCTCGCGCCGTCGCTTCTGGGATGGAGAGTCGAGCGCGCTCAATACTCTGTATCACTGCCTCAAAGTGCTCACCCAGCTAATGTCGCCCATGGTGCCATTTATTACAGAGCATGTCTGGCAAGTACTCATCCGTGCTGGTGAGGCACAAGCTCCTGAGTCAGTACACCTTTCGAGCTTTCCGGTGAGCAATCCAGATCTCATCAATCAATCATTAGGTGGACAAGTCGCACTCTCGCGTCGACTCGTCGAACTTGGACGCGCAGCACGCGCTGAGTCCAAAATTAAAATTCGCCAACCACTTGGACGAGCACTTGTCTCTGCTCCTGGCTTTGCCACAATGGAACAAGAGATTCGTGAACAAATCACCGACGAACTCAATGTTCTCGCTCTTGATGACCTATCAACCCAAGGCGAAGATTTAGTCAATGTTTCGATAAAAGCCAATTTCAGAAATATTGGCGCACGCTACGGCAGCGATGTCCAAGCAATTGCTGCGGCGATTGCATCCATTTCCGGCAGTGCTGCAGCCGAGTTTGTAAAAAGCGTTCGAACAGCAAGTGCCGCCGGCTTTGAACTTGCCTATGAGAACAAAGTTGCGACTATCACCGTAGATGATCTTGTTATCACCGAAACTCCGAAAGAGGGTTGGTCTGTCGCTAGCCACAGTGGTGAGAGTCTTGCACTTGACCTAGCGCTCACTCCCGATCTGATTCAGGCAGGCCTCATGCGCGAGGTAATCAGAACCATTCAGGAAGAGCGCAAAAATGCTAACTTCGACATTAGCGACCGCATTCATGTTCGCTGGTCTGCAGGAGCAGATGTGAGTGCGGCCATCTCTCGCTACCAAAGCGAGATTGCTACTGAAGTTCTCGCTCTAAGTATTACGCAGAGCGATGATCTGACTTCTGCGACAAACGAGATTGGTTTGTCGCTCTCACTGACAAAGGCGTAAGAAAACTCAATAAACTATTGGCGTACGAGTGAGATAAGAAACTGTACGCCAATAAAAATTAAGATAAATGAGATGTCGAGGGCGACGGGCCCGATGCGAAGTGTTGGAATAAAACGTCGCACAAATTTCATCACCGGATCTGTCATTCCGTAAACTAGCTCCGCTAAGGCAAGAACTATTCCACGCGGACGCCATTGCGGAGTAAACATTCGAATGTAATCAAAAATAACTCGAGCAAATAGGGCGAGCAGGAAAATCTGCAGCACCCATACGACAAGACTTCTGATAATCATTGAATAAGCCCAAAGCTAATAACTAGCGGGCGTCTCAGCTCTGGTTGAAAAATGATGCTTCAGCCACTGCAGTCTTGGTGTCGGTGCTGACACGAACATTTGGTGGGGTGAGTAAAAAGACTTTGTTAGTGACGCGCTCGATGCTGCCGTGATGTCCAAAGACAAGACCCGAAGCGAAATCAACAAGACGCTTGCGCTCTGATTCATCCATGTCAGTGAGATTCATGAGGACTGGCTGACCTTCGCGATAACGCTCGCCAACGCTACGAGCCTCGTTATAAAAACGTGGATGGATTGTGAAGATCTGATCCATGATTGGCAATACTTCTTGATGCGCGGCTGGAGCAGCTACCGGTGCAGTCGGGGCCACGGAAGCAGGACGTGCGGCTACAGGAGCAGCAGCCGTGAATGTTGGACGAACGGGAGTTGCTACCTGCGCATGTGGAACTGCGCGAACATTGCGGCGTGGTTCTTCCACCGGCACGGCAAGTTCTAGCTCCTCGTCCTGATCAACAAGTCCGAGATAGTTTGCTGCTTTTTTAAATACGTTAGCCATGCGGAAAGTTTAGGTCAGAGCTTTGCGAGATCCGAGGATTGAGCTACCTATTCGAATATGTGTCGCACCGTGAATAATCGCACTCTCAAAATCACCACTCATACCGATCGAGAGTCCCGAGATTCCTGGATGGTTAGCCCGCACTCGCGCACTCAACGTTGCCATAGCCCCAAAGGCCATATCGGCTTCTTGATCAATGGGTGCGACTGCCATCAACCCCACTGCTCGCGCATAAATTTCCTCAGGGAGATCGCCGATAAATCTATCTAGCTCCCCCGCACGTACCCCGCCTCTATCTGGACGATCTTCTTCCAGATTCACCTGGATGAAGAACTCTGGAAGGTTGGGTTGTTGAAGAAATTTAGAAGCATGAGAGAGCTCATCGAGCGAGTGAACGTAGCGAGCCCAGTGCGAGATTGAAGGGATTTTGCGACTCTGCACCTGGCCCTGAAAATGCCAGATTATTTCGCCTCCCAACTCCTGCGATTTTCGTGCACCTTCTTCGTCTCTATTTTCACCAAAGTTTCGAAGTCCTAGTTCATACAAGATGGCTGCATCGCTAGTTGGAAATGTTTTCGTCACTGCTATCAGGGTAAGTGACTCTGCCTGTCGATTAGCTACTTTGAGGGCTATGCCAATACGTTCATTCACTTGGGCCAAATTTGACGATATTTCCTCAAGCCGGGTTATCGCAGATTCCGATCTCATAGCGCGATCACTCCTGCCAATCGCTCGGGTGTGTGATCGCGGCGAAAAGAGAAGTAGTCATGGTTTTCCAAAGTGCAGATACCAACATCACGCGTCACAACCCCCAACTTTTCAAGCTGGACTCTGGCTGATCTCTTCAAATCCAACGCATGTTTTTCTGCTGAAGTTGCAGCCTCGGGATTTTCTGCAACAAATTCCTGATACATCTGCGGACTCACCTCATAACAGTCTGCACAAATGGCTGGACCAACGATGGCAGTTACCTCTCGCGCACCGAGAGATTGCATCAACGCAACTGTACGATCGATGATTCCGTTACCCACGCCCACTCGTCCGGCATGCACAGCCGCAACCGCTTGGGGGCTAGAAAGAAGTATGGGGAGGCAATCAGCTGCAATGACAGCTATTCCTAAACCCCTTGAGGTAGTTACCAGCGCATCTGCATCGACGACCTTGGAGGCATCGCTCACCTGGGCAACCGTGTTGCTATGACTCTGATTCATGAATGCAATATCGGAGAGAGATGCTAGTCCCCGAAGTTCTTCTCTGCGCTGCAGATTCTTCATATCCCCACTTGCAACAGAGGTGAAGAGTGTGTGCGCCACGACCGAACTGTCTACTTCATGAAATCAGGAACATCAATCTCATCCTCGTTAACGCTCTCCTCAAAGGTAATAAGGCGACGAGGTGGGATTGTAAATTCCTGGGTATCTTCGACGTTGCGGCGGTCCATTGCTACCGCGATCGGATCGTTGGCAGCAATTGGATCTGCTTGTCCAGAGAGAGCTGCCGCATCGATCTGTGGCATTGAAACCTTTGTTGGCTCTCCGCCATCGAAGCCCGCTGCAATGACAGTAATTCGAACTTCATCACCGAGTGCATCATCGATGACGGTTCCGAAAATAATATTCGCATCTGGGTGCGCTGACTTTGCAACCAACTCAGCAGCTTCACTCAGTTCGAAGAGACCAAGATCAGATCCACCAGCGATTGAGAGCAGCACTCCTCGAGCACCATCAATGGATGCTTCAAGCAGAGGGCTAGCGATAGCCAGCTCTGCGGCGCGCGTTGCACGAGCCTCGCCACGAGCTGATCCAATTCCCATAAGAGCAGAACCCGCTCCAGCCATGACGCTCTTCACATCTGCAAAGTCGAGGTTGATCAATCCTGGAGTTGTAATCAAATCTGTAATGCCCTGAACTCCAGAGAGAAGAACTTGATCTGCACTTCGAAAAGCTTCTACCGCAGTGATGGAGCGATCAGAGATTGCTAGGAGGCGATCGTTAGGGATAACGATGAGAGTATCTACTTCACTACGAAGTTTTTCGATTCCATCGACTGCTTGAGTTGTGCGATGTTTTGCTTCGAAAGAGAACGGCTTGGTGACAACACCGACAGTGAGCGCTCCAAGATCTTTTGCAATTTTCGCAACAACAGGGGCTCCACCAGTACCGGTTCCGCCGCCTTCACCTGCAGTAACAAAGACCATATCGGCGCCACGTAGCACCTCTTCAATTTCTTCAGCATGATCAAGTGCAGCTTGACGTCCAACTTCTGGTGCCGCACCTGCGCCGAGGCCACGCGTAGATTGACGACCAATATCGAGTTTCACATCTGCATCACTCATGATGAGTTGTTGTGCATCGGTATTAATCGCAATGAATTCAACACCTTTGAGTCCGGCTTCAATCATGCGATTGACGGCATTAACTCCTCCGCCACCAATGCCTACTACTTTGATGACAGCCAAATAATTTTGCGGTGTTGCCACGGTCTGCCTCTCCTTGGACCCTAATTCTCTACTTGAGAGTTTGGGCACGGTTAATTCTGATGCGTAAAAGTAGGACTACGCACGCACCCAATCAATGACCGACACGATGATTGGTCGTTGCAATACCTCAAGCAAGTATCGAGAGTTTTACTTCACCAGTGGCGCTAGTGGTGTTGAAAGATCTACCTTCACAATTTTCTTATTTTCGGGCAGAGCCAATAAATGGCGTAGAACGTTGACTTTAAGTGGAACTTGGCTGGCATCACCCCAGAGGATTGTCAGGTTTGCATGCCCAGAGACGGTCGTGACCATAACCGCGCGCGCTGCATCTGAAATCGACAGGGAGCTCATTCCGGAAATGAGATCGGGTGGAAGTTGCTCCACCAATAGTGCCGCCATCTCCTCGGAAGCTCGATTGGATTGGCTGAATGTAATTGCAGGAATTCCGGATGGGACTGTGGGAAGCTGGAAATCAATTCCGTTTATATCGAGGTAGTGAGTGCTTCCATCAGCGCCAGCAAAGGAAGCCACCGGTTTGCGAGATGTGATGTCAATTGAGACTTTATGAGAGAGCCAGTTTCTTGAGATATGAGATTGTGCAATCCAAGAAAAATTATTCAGGTCTCGATTGATGTGGGCAATATTAATTCGTGCCATAGGCTGCCCAACATTCACGTCGCGTGGAATTAGCGCACTCGCGATCAGGCTTTGTTCGTCTCCCGCGTTGATGACAATCGATTTAACTGCAAGCAGGTGGGACCAGCCAAGGGAGTATGAGGCTAGTGAAACAAGTATCAGACTCAGCGCTATTCCGGGCAGGCTGCGGAATTTTCTGAGTTTGCGGGGTTTACGAATTTTTTTCTTCAAGGGCCTGCACAATCACTGGAGCCAAGGCACTGACATCACCTGCGCCGAGGGTAATTATTAAATCTCCAGGCCGACTCTCTGCCACTACAGAGCTCACAGCACTCACCATAGATGGTTCATACACAACGGTGAGCGGATCCATCTGGCGTGTAATGAGAAGCGAACTGACCCCAGGAATTGGCGCTTCACTTGCAGGATAAATCTCAAGCACATAGGCACGATCTGCACTATCGAGAGCGCGCGCAAATTGGTCGGCAAACGCTTGAGTTCGAGAGAAGCGATGTGGCTGGAAGAGCACCAAAATTCGACCGGCGCCTATATATCTACGGGCAGTTTCAAGCACCACACAAATTTCAGTTGGGTGATGGCCGTAGTCGTCTATAACCTCTACGCCGTTCACAAGACCCTTGTGCTCGAAACGTCGACGCGAGCCGGTGTAACGTTCAAGTCCTGCAATCATCTCAGCAGCATCAACGCCGAACGCCATGCCAGCTGCTAAAGCTGCAACTGCGTTCAAAATATTGTGTTTGCCAGGAATCGAAAGCGTAAGTTCGGGCAACACCTTCCCCGTCTTTGTCACGCGAGCAAAGCTCTTGCCTGGCTCCATATGTATCCGAGAAATATGGAAGTCCGCCTCACCCTCGCCATAGGTATAGATCGTGATGTCGCTTCGCTCAATACGGGTAAGAAGTTCTTTCACTCCACAATCATCTGCACATGCCACCAAAAATCCACCGCTTTGAATCGTCGCGACAAATTCAAGGAAGACGCGGTGCACCTCATCAAGTGTTGCGAAGTGGTCGACATGATCGAGTTCGATATTTGTAATTATCGCACCAAGTGGGTGATACACCGTAAATGAACCATCTGATTCATCGGCCTCAGCGACAAAGATATCTCCACTACCTCGGTGCGCATTCACACCGGAACTATTGATCATTCCTCCGATGGAAAAGGAAGGATCCTCCCCCGCGCTTTGCAGGGCCACAGTTAGCATGGACGTCGTTGTTGTTTTTCCGTGTGTTCCCGCGACCGCAATTGACCTGAGGCCAGACATCAACAGCGCCAGGGCTTCTGCTCGAACAATGATAGGAATTCCCTTTTCATGTGCAGAGATAACCTCTGGATTTTTCTCCGTAATCGCACCGGACGCTACAACCAGATCAACCCCTTGCACGTGGGAAGCATCATGGCCGATAAAGATCTTTGCACCCAAGTCAGCGAGTGAAGAAGTAGCACCACTCTCCTTGATATCTGAACCACTTACAAGAGCACCTTCGGCCAACATGATGCGGGCGATTCCGCTCATGCCCGAACCGCCTATGCCGACAAAGTGAATACGCCGCCCTTTAAGCTCTCTCTTATCCACGGCGACCCTTTCGAACCCGCGCTGCATCGCGATTACGTTCGATAATCCGCAATTGTGCCAAGGCTTTGACACCAATTCTCATGGCTCCATCAAGCGGAAAATTCATCGTCCTACCACTGCGGCGATAAACATCAGATCGCTCAAACCACGTACCCACAGAATCAATGACGAGTTGGGAGGTAAAGTGCTCGTTATCAACGATTTCGCCTCCGCCATTAGCTACGACTATCTCCGCATTGAATCTCTGCTCGCCATTGCCAATATTGAGTG
>CAIWXY010000047.1 GCA_903916775.1 uncultured Actinomycetes bacterium | reverse complement strand
TGAGATAAGCGCAAGCAATGTACTAATCCAGATCATCATGATCAAAACAGAGATCACTGTGAGCGCTGAGTTAAGAATCTGCGACAAACCTTGTTGCATCGAAGTTGAGATGTTGTCAACGTCATTTGTGACACGCGAAAGTAAATCCCCGCGAGAAGTTCCATCAAAGTAACTCAATGGAAGACGACCGATCTTCTCTTCCGCCAAGCGACGCAATCTAAAAACGGTCTTCTGGGTTACACCTGCCATTAAATACTGCTGCAACCAGAGGAAGACTGAGGAGATGATATACAAGCCGATCGCCAAGAAGATCCAGTGGGCTACAGCAGTGAAATCAATGCCCTTGCCTGGAACAACTCCACTCTTGTTGATCACATCGGCATAGGTATTTTGTCCGCTGGCTCGAAGCCGTGCGACAACCTGTGCCTTGGTAAGACCAGCTGGGAGCTTGCGGCCTAAAAATCCATAGAAGATGTTGTTGGTTGCATGTCCCAATATTTTCGGACCGAACGAACCAAGAGTCACAGCTGTCGAAATAAGTACGAAAACTGCGAAGAGCTTATTGCGCTCCTCGCCCACTTCGCCAAGAAGGCGACGCAAAGATCCTTTGAAGTTTTTCGATTTTTGAACGGGCCCACCCATCATTCCTGCCATGGGTCCGCCACGACCTACCCCACCAGCCATTGGAGGGCGGCCGCCTTGAGGTGCGCGCTGACTCATGATGCCGCCTCCTCTGGGCTCAACTGGGATAGGACAATTTCTTGGTAGGTCTCACTGCTCTTCATAAGTTCTACATGAGTTCCAATTCCAGCTATCCGACCCTCATTAAGAACAACAATTTGATCGGCTTGCAAGATAGTTGATACGCGCTGAGCAACGACGATCATGGTGGTGTGCCCCATAACATTGTGGAGCGCACTTCTAAGTTTTGAATCCGTGGTGTAATCAAGCGCGCTAAAAGAATCATCAAAGATAAGAAGTTGCGGCTGCTTTACTAATGCGCGAGCAATTGACAATCGCTGCCTCTGACCACCAGAGAAGTTTGTTCCACCTTGCGCGACACGTGCCTCAAGTTTTTCTGGTAGTTCTTCAATGAAATCGCGGGCTTGCGCTATCTCTAGCGCACTCCACAATTCTTCATCTGTCGCATCTGCTTTTCCGTAACGCAAATTCTGAGCGACCGTGCCACCAAATAGGAATGAGCGTTGAGGAACTAATCCGATCTCCGACCAGACGGATTCAAGAGGTTGATCCCTGACATCAACTCCATCAAGAGTGACCGATCCACTTGTTACATCGATGAAGCGAGGGATCAGGTTGAGAAGGGTAGATTTTCCAGAACCGGTAGACCCGATAATCGCGGTGAATTTTCCTGGTTCAGCTGTAAAGGAGATGTCAGAAAGAATTGGATGCTCAGCACCTGGATAGCGGAATTCAACCTCATTAAATTGAAGCACGCCGCGACGTTCTTTAGGTTCAATCGGAGTAAGAGTTTCAATCACAGATGACTTGGTATCTAAAACCTCTTGAATTCTTTCAGCACACG
>CAIWXY010000046.1 GCA_903916775.1 uncultured Actinomycetes bacterium | reverse complement strand
CCGATCTTCACTGCTCAGAAGGGGATGGAACTACAGCTGCCCCAGGAATCCAAGAGGCGCTTCGAGAGATAGAGGCTGCCGGAGGTGCTGCAACCGCCTTTGATTACTCCGGCACTAAACACGCGTTCTTTAATAATGATCGCCCTGAGGTTTTTGATCCAGTTGCGGCATCTCTTTCATGGGAACGAACTTTAGATTTCTTCTTCAGCAACCTCTCGTGAAGTTTAAGTTGTAAGTGTGAGTACATTCGCCATCATTGGCGCTGGTTGGAGAAGCGAGTTCTTCATTCGGCTGGGGTTACTGATGCCCGAGAAATTTGAACTTCTGGGTGCTGTTGTTCGCAATTCTGAGCGGGCCGCATCTCTACAAGCTGATTATGGAATACCTATCTTCGAATCTATATCCGCACTTATGCAGTTTGCCAGGCCCGACTTTGTAATCGTTGCAGTCTCTTGGGCTTCAAACCCAGAAGTTGTAAAAGAATTTGTATCGATGGGAATCCCTGTCTTATGCGAAACTCCTCCGGCGCCAGATGCCCCAGCGTTACGTGAGCTCTGGGCTGCAGTCGGTAGTAGTGAATTGGTGCAGGTCGCAGAGCAGTATCTATACCTACCAGGACATGCTGCTAGATTGACCGCGATCGAACAAGAGGCTATTGGCAAGCCAACGTCCGTAGAGGTCTCTTCTACGCACGGATATCACGCGGTCTCAATGGCTCGTGGCTACCTCAGAGCGGGATTTGAGCCCACGACGGTTCACGCCCACAACTTCTTTGCTCCGCTCATCGATCCTCTTTCACGCGAAGGCTGGAATGACGATCTATCTGCACAAGAAAGAGTCACGACTATTGCAACTATCGATTTTGGTGCAGGTAAATCGGCAATCTATAACTTCGTAGAAAATCAATGGCATAACCAGTTACGTCGACGCCGTATAGTGATTCGCGGAAGCGCGGGCGAGATCGTAGATGACACCTTGATCGCTCTCACAGATGGCCCAACCATTGTTGAATCAGAGTTCCGTCGTTATCAACTGGGACACGACCTCAATCTTGATGGTTTTGATACCGAACATATATCGCTAAACGGCAGAGTTGTTTATATGAATCCATTTGTTGGATTGCGCTTAATGGATGAGGAGATCGCGATCGGAACCATGTTAGTTCGCATGGCTCACTGGATCGCCGGAACAGATAGTGCTCCATATCCATTGCGGGAGGCTTGCCAAGATCACCTCGTCTCCCTAGCAATTGATGAGTCTGCGCTGCGCGGTGTTCCCGTGACCACAGAGCGTGAATTGTGGTCACTTTAGGGGTAGCACTTAGCACTAGCCACTATCCCGAAAGTTAATCGTAAGAGAGATGCTCTATTCTTAGATTATGAACGAATTCGATAAACCCCGTCGTATCTCGCCAAAGGTCTACAGCCTGATTGTCTCGGCGATCATTCTTGCTTTTGGCACCGGCTATGGACTGAGTTTGGTTGGCCAAGGATTAGCAGCCCGCGCAGGTAATTCGGTTACGGTTACGGGACAAGCTCGCACTAATGCGACAGCAGACAATGCAGTGTGGACTCTCAATGCACAAGAGAGTTCGCAGAGCGCAGCTGCTGCAGTAACTAAAGTTGAAAAGAGCGTAGCTGCACTTACTAATTATTTGGTCGCTGGTGGTATCCCTGCTGCTGCAATTGAAACTGGTGGCGTCAATACAAATGCAATTAATGAATACATTAATGGCAACCCAACTGGACGAGTTCTCTCCTATCAAGCAAACCAGAATCTGACCGTGCGATCTAAAGATGTCAATCTCGTTAACTCATTGAGCAATGGCATTGGAAAACTTCTGCAGACTGGTGTGAACATAAACAATTACGGACCACAATTTTATGTCTCTAATCTAGCTGCGCTACGTCCCACCTTACTTGCGCAGGCCATGGTCGATGCGAAAGCTCGCGGAATATCTATGACCAAGGCAGTTGGCTCTAAATTGGGAAGTGTTATTGCGGTCTCAAGTGGACCTGTTCAAGTAACTTCACCCGATTCGGTAGATACATCTGGTGGGGGAATGTATGACACCACGACAATTCCAAAGACTGTAACCGTCACGGTGTCGGTAAGTTTTAAAGTTAAATAAGCGGAGGAGTTACATTCCCTCGTGGATGTAATCGCAGGTTAGGCATTTCGGGGGCTGGAATTCGGCCTTCTACCGCTGCTTGAAAAGTAGGGATCCCTGGATCTTCGTTGTTCCACCGGGTGCGCATCTCTTCAATCTCTTCATGTGATCGACCAATAAAGTTCCACCACATCACTATCT
>CAIWXY010000045.1 GCA_903916775.1 uncultured Actinomycetes bacterium | reverse complement strand
GATAGTGGCAAATCCGTAAGCCACTAAATAGAACAACATCGAGGTGAGGCCAATTTGGCTAAGTGCAATAACGCCAGATAACAAGAAGCCTGCATGCGTAATTGAAGAATATGCCAGGGTCCTTTTTACATCACGTTGTGAAATCGCGGCAATTGCGCCGCCAGCCATCGTCACACTAGCTATTGCAACAAATACGGGACGCCAATCGCTTTGAATGGCGCCGAAAGCCACGACAAAGATTCGGAACATAGCTCCGAAAGCGGCGACCTTGGTGCAGGCAGCCATGAAACCAGTGACCGGGGTTGGTGCACCTTGATAGACATCAGGAGTCCATGAGTGGAATGGGACTGCTCCAACTTTAAAGAGTAGGCCGACTGATAAAAAGATCAATCCAAGGAATAAGAAAATGTGATTGGCGCCTGGGGTTTGGGCTGCAGTTCTGATAGCCCCAAGGGAGAGGCTGCCCGAGAAGCCGTATAAGAACGCTCCGCCAAAGAGGAAGAAGGCTGAGGAGTAAGCGCCAAGTAAGAAGTACTTGAGAGCCGCTTCTTGTGAGAGCAAGCGACGACGTCGTGCTAGACCGGTGATGATGTAGAGCGGAATGGAGAGAACCTCGAGTGCAACAAAGAGTGTGATCAGATCATGAGCGACCGGGAAGAGCAACATTCCAGAGATTGCAAAAAGGACGAGAGGATAAATCTCGGTCATTTGGACACCTGAAAGGGTTGCCTCTTTCTCTTCCGATGAACCTGGAAGCGCAGAAGCTTGCGGAGCAAAATGATCGTTTTGAGTGAAGAAGAGCAGTGCCACGAATGCAAGAACGAGAATCGTTCCCTGCAGGAAAGTACCAGCCGCATCTGTAGAAACAGAGTCGATTGCAGCGGTCTGGGAAACCGCAGCCCTGATAGAAATCACCCAACCAAAGGCGGTCGCAACGGTGAGAAGCGCAATAATTATTTGCAAGCGAGCCCGATATGCGCGGGCTACAAACCCTTCGACCAGTACGCCAAGGAGTGCTCCACCTAAAACGATGAGAATGGGTGCAAGTAAATTGTAATTAAGTGCGGGTGTACTAAGCATTATCTACCTGCCAATGGAGTTGGGTCACTGACGTGAACCTGTGACAAAACTTGGCTCGTCATAGGGTTGATCGTGTGAATCGCAGGCTTTGGATAGAACCCAAGCAGTACAAGAGCAACAATCACAGGAGCAATCGCTACCTTCTCACGTAGATTCAAATCTGGCGTATCTTCATTTCCCTCTTGCAGTGGGCCGTGGAGTGCGCGCTGCACCAGGATCAATACATAGAGCGCAGCCAGGATGATTCCGAGCGTTCCTACAACTGCTGCCGCTGGATAACGTGTGAAAGTACCCAGCAGGACGAGGAACTCACTTACGAAACTAGATAAGCCGGGAAGTGCCAGAGCAGAAAGTCCCGCGATGAAGAAGGACCATGCCATCACTGGAGTGATGCGTTGCAAGCCTCCAAAATCCGCGACCTGAGTGGACTTGCGACGTTCAATCATCCAACCACCAACGAGGAAGAGTGCGGCGGTCGAGAATCCATGGTTAACCATGTACAAGCTTGCACCAGTGATGCCTTGACTCGTAAGAGCGAAAATTCCGAGAACGATAAAACCGAAGTGCGAGATCGAGGTAAATGCGATCAACGAATTCAGGTCTTTCTGTCCAATGGCGAGAAATGCGCCGTAGATAATCGAGATAAGGGCCAACACAATGATGTACGGAGCGAAAGTCTTGGTTGCTTCG
>CAIWXY010000044.1 GCA_903916775.1 uncultured Actinomycetes bacterium | reverse complement strand
AGTCATGCCATTTTTAAGATCATTAGTTGTAGCCATTGGAGAAGGATACCTGATGAAATTACGTGCTTATGCAACAGAGTCCGTGCAATAGCTTAGTTTTATGCCTTAACGAGGGTGCACATCGCTTCCAAGGCCAATCGGTAGGAATGCGGCCCAAATCCCGCAATGGTCCCGTTGGCATGCCCCGAAATCACCGATGTGTGGCGGAACTCTTCGCGAGCTAACGGGTTACTTAAGTGAACCTCTATGAGAGGCGCCTTAAGCATGGCTGCGGCATCACCAATGGCGTACGAGTAATGCGTGAACGCCGCTGGATTGAAGATGACAGGAGTTTTCGAATCAGCAGCTTCATGCAACCAAGAGATGATCTGAGATTCGCTATCGCTTTGACGCACATCAGCTAAAAAGCCACACTCTTGCGCAGATTCTTCAATGAATTCTTGTAACTGTGAGAAACTCATGCTGCCATAAATTGAGGAATCCCGCAGATCCAACCGACCAAGGTTGGGTCCATTGAGTACGAGGATCTTCATTGCGCCATCCTCTCATAAATGCTTACCAAGATGGAGGCATCTGGACCCGTGACCCAGTCAGGCTCACCTAAATTGCGAACACCGATAAAACGAAGCACACCACTACGGCTCTTCTTATCTCCCAGCATCAAAGCGCTAATAGATTCCCAAGGGTACTTTGAAGAATCGATTCGCGTGGGTAACCCATACCCGGTGAGAATGGTGATCAACTCGGAAGTGACTGCTGGATTTAGATTGAGGGCAGCCTCGCTTAAGTATGAGGCGAAGACTAAACCTATCGCGACTGCTTCACCATGACGCAGGGTGTAGCCCGAGAGCTTTTCTATTGCGTGACCACAAGTATGTCCATAGTTAAGAATCTCGCGTAGTCCGGACTCTGTAAAATCTTGCGACACCACGTGCGCTTTAACCTTTACAGATTTTTCAATCAAATCGCCTGCAATCGATCGTACCCCTTGCAGCGATGGATGATTGCGCAAATCTTCTAAGATGGAAGGATCGGCGATATACCCGCACTTAATAACTTCGGCCAAACCTGCAGCGAAATCACGATCACTCAGAGTATTCAAGAGAGTCGGATCTATGTAGACAACGTGTGGTGAATGAAACGCTCCCACAAGATTCTTGCCGGCTTTGGTATTGATGCCAGTCTTGCCACCAACAGCCGCATCAACCATTCCCGCCAGAGTTGTTGCAAGCGCATACCACTTCACTCCTCGCAACCAGGATGCAGCCACGAAACCAGCAAGATCCGTGGTGGATCCGCCGCCAAATCCGATGATGCAATCTTTGCGACCTAGATCAATTCTGCCGAGCTCTTCCCAAATCCGATTTGCAACGTCAATAGTCTTGGCATCTTCACCAGCAGGAGTGACGAAAACGGAAGTTTTGAGATCCGAACTAAAGAGCTCTATAAGGTTAAATTCACTTTCAATGAATTCAGGAACAATAATGAGCGCCTTGTCATGGGAGCTGATGGCCTGCGAGAGAGCCTCTCGCCAGGGTGTACCGATCTGCACCTCATACTCGATCTCCGCGCTTACCTTCACCGATTTCATCGCCCTACTCCAAATTCCAGGCACTTATGAGCGATCTGCACCGCGATCTCATTCGCCTTTTTGCTATCAGTGGAAAATGTCATATCAGCAAGCGCTTGATAGATGGGTTCACGCTGCACCAGAATCTGCAACCACTTTTCTTCAGGGTTATCGGTAAGTAGAGGTCGATTGATCTGCTTACCTACTCGAGCAAGAGCCTGATGTGGTGACACTTGTAGATAAACGACAGGGAAAGAACTTTTCGAAAGCTGCTCTCGCACATGCTCACTGAGGATAGATCCCCCACCAAGCGCAACAATCCCTGGCTCAGAAGCGAGCACTCCCAAAACAACTTCTTGCTCGATCTCGCGAAAAACTGCTTCACCACTGTCGTTAAATATTTCAGTAATGGTTTTATTGGTCAGATTTTCAATCAGCGAATCTGTATCTATAAATGTGGTGCCGAGCTCTTTGGCCAGCGCTTTACCAATAGACGATTTTCCACTTCCGGGTGGTCCCATGAGCACAGCGCGAGGCATTTACTTGATTTCGAGATTTGCCATATACGACTCGTAATTCCTACGAGTCTGCATAACGGAATCGCCACCAAATTTCTCAATTACTGCATCGGCAAGAACGAGAGCGACCATAGCCTCTGCAACAATTCCAGCTGCGGGAACAGCGCAGACGTCGCTGCGCTGGTTAATTGCTTTTGCAGGTTCGCCCGTCTTGGTGTCAATCGTGTCGAGAGCTTTAGGGACAGTAGAAATTGGTTTCATAGCCGCACGCACTCGCAAGACTTCCCCGTTGGACATGCCGCCTTCAGTTCCTCCTGCGCGGTCGGTGCGACGCACAACCTTGCCAGATGCATCTATTTCAATCTCATCGTGAGCCACAGAACCACGACGGCGAGCCGTTGTGAATCCGTCGCCGATCTCTACGCCTTTGATAGCTTGAATTCCCATCATCGCACCGGCAAGCCGTGCATCGAGTCTGCGATCCCAGTGAACATGTGAACCAAGTCCTGGCGGGAGGTCAAAAGCGAGAACTTCGATAACGCCACCTAGTGTGTCGCCTGCAGCATGTGCCGCATCGATCTCTGCAACCATCGCTTGGCTGGCTGCGGAATCAAAAGCGCGAACAGGATCAGAATCAACACGATCCCGGTCTGCAATGGTTGGTAAGAGCGCATCTGCAGCAGTGGCAGCTTCACCTATTGAGATCACGTGCGACATTAATTCAATACCGACTGATTGTTGCAGGAAGGCACGCGCAACAGCTCCAAGCGCAACACGGGCTGCAGTCTCACGAGCACTCGCACGCTCAAGGATTGGTCGTGCATCATCAAAATCATATTTCTGCATTCCGACTAAATCTGCGTGCCCAGGACGAGGACGCGTAAGCGGAGCATTGCGAGCGAGTGATGCCAGCTCTTCTTGCGGAACCGGGTCGGCTGACATGACCTTTTCCCACTTCGGCCACTCTGAGTTTCCAACCTGAATAGAGATTGGGCCTCCTTGGCTCAATCCGTGTCGAACTCCTCCGAGGATTGAGACGACGTCAGCTTCGAAATTTTGACGAGCGCCACGGCCGTATCCCAATCTGCGACGACGCAGATCGGCATCGATCATCTCTGATGTAATCTGCACATGAGCCGGGAGACCCTCAAGGATCGCGGAGAGTGCAGGGCCATGGGATTCACCTGCGGTAAGCCATCTAAGCATGGCCGTATTCTCTCACGTCATAGGTGGTTGGCGCGTACTAAATAGTCAGAAGTGCGCCAAGGATTAGAGCGGGAGCGAACGGGATAGTCCGTTTTCTATAGAAGAGAGCAGTGACGAGCCCAAGGATCAGAGTTGCAAACCAGGCAAAGACCCCGCGTTGATAGTCAGCGAGAACAAATCCAAGGACTGAGATCAGTTTGAGATCGCCCATACCAATTCTTCTGCGAGTGATGAGAAAAAGGATCGCGGAGAATAGGAGGGCTGATACACCTACCTCGAGTGAATGCAGAAAATGGCTACGATCGAATACAAGGCGTAAGGCCAGAGTTCCTGCAAGGAAACTAACTAGCAAGTGATTGGGTATACGGTGAGTTTTCACATCAATGAAAGCTATTGGTAGACCTAGGGTGAGTAACAGAATGAGTTGTGCGTACATGCCTTGACCCTAAGACAATTGAACGAGTGGTGCATTTACTTATCCACAAGCCCATGCGTCACAATTACGCGTTACGTCGAGCGATCTCGGCTCTGCCGGCCGTGAGGAGTTTTGAACGCATTGACTCATAGTCGAACTCGACCCCAGAGAAAAGCGATATCTGATCTAAGGCTTGCTCGACCAAGAGGTCAACACCATCGAACGTTGAAATTCCGTGAGCCTGCGCATGCTGCAAGGCCTGAGTAGGCGATGGGTTATATAAAACCTCGAAGAACGTTCCGCGGAAGTTTTCTATTAGACCCAGCACTTCTGCACTTGCTCCTGATGGAACAGTGGAAATGACTAGGTCATAACTCTTCAGATCGTGAGACATATCGAAAAAGTCCAATCTGGATTTCTGCGCAATGTTCTCCAGTGTTTGCGACCGTGAAGGCGTCCTCAAGAGAAAATCGATGGATGTAGCAGAGGCATCCAGCGCACCAAGAGCAGCACGTGCCGTTCCCCCACCACCAATAATTGCAACCCGATCTTTCTTGGTTCGCTCCAATAGTCTGGCGAATGCTGAAGCATCAGTCGATGACGCTTTGAACGTGGAACCGTCTTTTACCAACGTGTTTGCAGATCGCATACGCGACGCTAGAGGATCCACCTTGAAGTTGAGATCGAATATCGTCTCTTTCAGCGGCATCGTCAAAGAAAATCCAGTCCATCCGGATTCCAGCGCAGTAGAAAGAAATGTGCGCGCTACTTCTGGTTGCATGTCAAGCGCACTGTATTCGGCTTCGATGCCGAGCGACTCGTAGGCAGTTCTATGCAGGAGCGGTGAGAGACTGTGAGCAATAGGTGAACCGAGTACAGCAGCTTTGATCACTT
>CAIWXY010000043.1 GCA_903916775.1 uncultured Actinomycetes bacterium | reverse complement strand
GGTGGTTCTACAGCAGCATCTTGGGTGCATAGTAATCCGCCAACAAAGGACCCCTGAAGTGCAGGATCGCGAGATATAATTTCTTCTCGGGTAAGCAGTTCAAATCCACGCGCTGATGCATCGCTCATATTCGCGGCTTCGTGCATCACAGCAAATTCATCTTCATTCGCAGCAATTGTGAGAGAGTGCTGGGCTCTAAAGCCGATCTTGGCTTCGCTACCAATCTCGCCCCATAACTCCCGGGCGCGAAGTGCAACGTCTAGTTCGGCTCCTACTTCGCGGCCGCTGACCCAAATGAGTCCGAAATTTCGAACAGAGGCAGATTGAGGCCGGCTATCACGCTCAATGTGCGTGACTGAATATCCGGCCTTGATAGCGAGTACAGCATGCATCGTTCCAACGATGCCTCCGCCAACGACAACAACTGTTTTACGAGAAGAGGTGGTCATAACACTAAATTAAACCATCAATTACTCGACACCCGTTAGCGTGAAGATGTCTTAAACATGAACAAAACTATTACTTGTTGGCGCCACCCATCATGCCGCCAAATCCTTGACCACCAGAGGGGTTAGCTGGACCAGATGGATTAGCTGGGTTACCAAAGTTTGATGAACCAAACCCATTGAAATTACGTGTCATGTTTTGGCTATTACCGCGACCAAACATTCCATGATTATGTCCGAAGCCGTGATGACCGTTTCCGAGTGAGCAAATAACAATGAGTGCAATGAATCCAGCCCACAGCGCAGTTCCAATTCCACCGATCCACATTGCAGCCACTGCAAATGCCCGGCCTGTCAGTGTGTGCTTCGAATCTCTAATTTCGCGATGAGCTTTAATACCTAAAACCAAACCAACGAGAGGCATGAAAATACTCAGCACAAATGCGATGACTGAGGTGTTGGTCGCTTCTTGAAGGCGAATAAGCTCTTTGCGATCATCTTTATCAGTCATAGTAAAACTCCTTAGTTTCAGTAAGTATGGCACTTTCAACTCGGCTCGCAACCGTGCACTCCGTTAGAGTGAGCCTGTGAATATCCTTAATTCTGTCGAACTCAACAGCACCAACGTGATCGAAGAGGCGCAGCGCGGCGGCAAAGCTCGCTCACTCTTCTGGCCTTGGGCTGCTGCCAATGTCTCACTCTTGGCCTTGGGTTATGGTGGATTGTTTCTGGATCTCTTCACTATCTCGTTTTGGCAGGCCGTTGTCGCCGCAGTCGTTGGAACCTTCAGCTCTTTTGGGCTCGTTGGGGTTAGCTCGATCGCAGGCAAGCGCTCAAATGCACCAACAATGACGCTTTCACGAGCAGCTTTCGGCGTTAAAGGAAATGTTCTTCCGGGCTTTCTCTCATACCTCACCTTTGTGGGTTGGGAGACTGTCCTCGTTGCGCTAGCCACACTTGCTTCGCGCACAGTGCTTGTGCGAGTGGGACATATCAACCACAACTTCGCACTTGTTATCGGTTTCATTGTCTCTGCCGGACTTGTGATCTTCGGTGGAGTGCTTGGATTCCAGACAATCATGAAGATACAACGCTGGCTCACATCAATCACAATCGTGCTCACACTTGGTTATATCGCTCTCACATGGAGCAAGATTGATTGGCACAAGGTTCACACACTGAACGCAGGGCACTCTGGATCCCTTGCTGGACTTGTCGGTGCCACAATCTTTGCAATTACTGGGATCGGACTTGGTTGGGTGAATTCAGCAGCCGACTACTCTCGCTATCTGCCACGCAATACGCCGAGCCGAAGTGTTATTGGTTGGACAGTATTTGGTTCATCACTCGTCCCGATCATTCTCGTTATTTTTGGAACTCTACTTTCTGCAAGCTCATCGACTCTTAAAGGAGCAATCGAAGGCGATCCAGTTGGTGCACTCACAAGCATCTTGCCAACATGGTTCTTAATTCCATTTGCAATCGTTGCCATCCTTGGACTTATTGGTGGAGCGATTTTGGATCTTTATTCATCCGGTATCGCACTTGTTTCGATTGGCTTTCCTTATCGCCGTCACCGTGCTGCGATTATCGATGCGGTCATCATGCTTATTGGCACGATCTATATTGCGTGGCACTCCCCCAATTTCGTCGCACCATTCCAAGCATTTCTCATTACATTGGGTGTTCCGATTGCTGCCTGGTCTGCGATCTTCGTAGCCGATGTCATTATGCGCAAGGTTGATTACGTTCAGGGTGATCTATTCGATCCACGCGGGCGCTATGGAGCATGGAATACACGATCTCTTCTCCTTCTGATCGCGGGCACAGTTATTGGATGGGGTTTTGTCACCAACAGTGACCCATCGGCCAAATGGCTTAATTGGCAGGGTTACTTCATGAGCGCTATCGGTGGAAAGTCTGGACAATGGGCGCCAGCCAATGTCGGGGTCATAGTGGCCCTAGCCGTAGGATTCGCAGGACACATTCTTCTTTCACGT
The DNA here is from genome assembly GCA_903916775.1 of uncultured Actinomycetes bacterium. Taxonomy (GTDB): domain Bacteria; phylum Actinomycetota; class Actinomycetes; order Nanopelagicales; family Nanopelagicaceae; genus PALSA-747. Next base: position 3,943 of record CAIWXY010000043.1, on the reverse strand, counting down.
AAAGCAATAACAAAGCAGGAGGCGCACCATGGCTGATTCCAGTTTCGACATAGTTTCCAAGATCGACCATATGGAAGTTGATAACGCGTTCAATCAAGCCTCGCGCGAAATTGATACCCGCTTCGATTTCAAAAACACAGAGACAACCCTTGAAAAATCAGGCGAAAAGATCAATATCGAAGCTGGATCAGAAGAAAAAGCTAAGGCTGCTCTCGAAGTCCTCCGTGACAAGCTAGTAAAGCGTGGAATTTCACTCAAGCATTTAGATGCTACTGACCCACAACTCAGTGGCAAGCTCTACAAGATCTCTTGCTCCTTTAAAGAGGGAATCAAGACTGAAGATGCGAAGAAGATCGCTAAATTGCTTCGCGATGAAGGTCCTAAGTCGATCAAGACTCAGATTCAAGGTGAAGAGCTCCGTGTGACAAGCAAGAGCCGCGATGATCTACAAGATGCCATCGCTCTTGTGAAAGATCACCCTTGGGAATTTTCAGTCCAATTCACTAATTACCGTTGATCGCATGAAACATTCTGGTCGCGCGATCGCATTTGCCATCGCGGCCAACTTGATGTGGGGTCTATTCCCCCTCTACTGGCCACTGCTAAAGCCTGCTAATTCATTTGAGATCGTTGCGCACAGAGCAATTTGGACGATGGTCTTCTGTACCGTCGTCTTACTCTTCTCAAAGAAATTCAGAGCGACTTTTGCGCTGCTAAAGATTCGTCATAACCTCATACGACTCACGCTAGCTACCATCTTTGTCTCCGGTAACTGGTTGATCTATGTCTGGGGCGTTAACCACGGACATGTCGTTGAGTGTGCACTCGGGTATTACATCAATCCGCTCGTCATTGTTTTATTTGGCGTGGTGCTCCTCAAAGAGAAAATGCGTCCACTTCAGTGGCTTGCAGTCGCGATTGCAGCGATCGGCGTTCTTGTTTTAGCGATTGATTACGGCCATTTCCCTTGGATCGCACTAGGAATTACAGCATCGTGGGGCTCGTATGGCCTGACTAAAAAGAAGTTAGGACTAGGAGCTCTTGAAGGTCTTGCCCTCGAAACCTTCCTTTCAGCGATTCCTTACGGTGCATATCTGGTTTACCTAGCCAACAAAGGAACAGGCCAGTTTGGGCACAGCACTCATCTAACGCTCCTTCTCATGGGTGCGGGTGTTGTAACAGCAGTGCCACTTCTACTTTTCAATAACTCCGTAAACCAACTTCCGTACTCGGTCATCGGTCTCTTTCAATACATTGTTCCGACAGTTCAGTTCCTTATCGGTGTATTTAAAAACCACGAAAAGATGACAAGTGGACGTTGGATGGGCTTTGCAATCGTCTGGGTAGCACTCTTCGCGCTAGGAATTGATCTTGTGAAATCAGGACGTTCTAGTGACAATAACTTCGCAGAGCTCGATTAGGGCTCGCTTAGCTGCATTCTCTGGCAGGGATGCGATCTCATTTGTTGCATCCTGCGCGTACTGATTAAGCAAATCTTTAGCTCGACCCAAGGATGGATGGCGTCGTAGTGCTTCGAGAGTTTGTGCCACTACCGTCTCATCGGTGATTGGAGCCGAAAGAATCTTCTTCAATTCTGCATCTGCAGGATCACCTGATGTAAGAATAAAGAGAGTGACTAAGGTTGGGACGCCCTCGCGAAGATCAGTTCCCGGAGTTTTTCCTGATTCAGTGGATTCACTTTCAACATCGATAACATCGTCAGCGAGTTGAAAAACAACACCGATCTTTTCACCGAATTTTGTAAGAGCTTCAATGTCCTTAGTAGGAGCACCCGCCAACATTGCACCCAGACGAGCGGAGGTTGCGATCAATGAGCCAGTCTTATCTGCAACAACTTTGAGGTAGTGATCGAGCAGAGAAAGTCCTGGTGTAGAGCCTTGGGTTTCACTAATTTGGCCAATAACCAGACGTTCAAATGTCCTAGCTTGAAGGCGAACAGCCTCTGGCCCTAGATCTGCAAGGAGATCTGAGGCTTTTGCAAAGAGATAATCACCAGTCAAAATTGCAACAGTATTTCCCCAGCGCTCATTTGCACTGACTACCCCACGCCTGAGTGGAGCTTCATCCATAACATCATCGTGATACAAAGTAGCTAAGTGGGTGAGTTCAACGACCGCAGCTGCTTCGATGATGCCCGCGGCCTTTGGATCGCCAAACTGAGCTCCAAGTAGAGCTAGCAAGGGACGTAACCGTTTGCCACCAGCTTGAACAAGATGGCGCGAAGTTTCGATCACTAATGGATAGTCACCCTCGATATGCGAGAGCAAGAGTTCTTCAACACGCTTCATATCGCGCTTGAGGGAGAGCTCTAAACCCAAGTCAATCTTTGGAATACCGAAGGCCATTTTTATTTAGCCACCTTAACTGCGCTATGAATTGCGACGATTCCAAAGGTGAGATTTTTCCATGAAGTCTGTTTCCAACCTGCAACTGCAATTTTCTGAGCGAGTTCACTCTGGGTAGGCCACGCCTGGATACTTTCAGCTAGATATACATATGCATCTGGATTTGATGAGAGCTTGCGAGAAATTTTTGGAAGTAGTGCCATCAAATATTTCATATACACGGTACGAAATATTTTGTTGGTTGGGTGTGAAAATTCAACCACCACAAGTCTCCCACCATCTTTTGTCACTCGTAGCGCTTCTTGAAGGGCTTTGTTGACATCGTTGGTGTTGCGAAGTCCAAAGGAGATTGTCGTAACGTCAAATTCATTATCTTTAAAGGGAATATTGAGCGCATCGCCCAAAGTAAAGTGAAGATCTGGGTGGCGCTTGCGACCTGAATCAAGCATTCCCTGCGAAAAGTCCACTGGGTAAACTTCGGCGCCAGCATCTGCCAACGGACGGCTAGATGCACCAGTTCCTGCAGCGAGATCGAGGATCTTCATGCCAGCAGCTGGTTTGATAATCGCGGTAGCTGCTTTACGCCAATTTTTCGTCTGGCCCAGGCTCAGTAAGTCGTTCATCAGGTCATAGCGTTTAGCTACTCCATCGAACATGGCAGATACTTCCTGCGGCTTTTTATTCAGATCTGCTGACTTACTCACGCGTACATTCTTTCGGGAGTAGGCTTTTATGACAACCTGAGATCCTTAAAGGGAGCCTAAATGTCCTTCACATCACAAGCTACATTGCGTTCTGCTGTCTTCACACGTTCAACAGTAGTTACACAAGCGGCACTTGTCCTAGGTGGAAGCGCATTCTTGGCGCTCATGGCTCAGATTGCACTACCTATTCCTGGTTCGCCAGTACCTGTTACAGGCCAGACTCTAGGTGCGCTTCTTCTAGGAACTGCATATGGCGCATCACTTGGATTCACAACATTTGCAACATATCTCGTTATCGGAATAGCTGGAGCACCAATTTTTGCTTCTGGTGGCCATGGCGTTGCACGTTTATCAGGTGCTACTGGTGGATATCTCGTTGGAATGCTCCTCGCCTCACTCATCACCGGCTTTCTTGCTCACCGTGCATGGGATCGCAAGCTACGCACATCAATTACAACCATGATTGCTGGAGAGGTTGTTATCTTCGCAGCTGGCCTTATCTGGTTGCATCATGTTGCGGTACAAAGTTGGAGCTGGACCTTCTCCAAGGGATTCGCTCCATTTGTTCCAGGCGAAGTCCTTAAGATTGCGATCGCAAGCACAGCTCTTCCTTTGGTTTGGCGTCTTCTTCCTGCCAACCTGCGCAATTCCTAATCAGACACTACGCTTAAGAGCGTTATGAAGCTCACCACAGAACTCCTCGGGGATCATCCTGCGCTCACTGCTATTGAGTGCGGCCTTCCCATAACAGCAACATGGATTCGTGGTGGTCAAGGTTTCATTGGATTTGGCACATATCGCTCCACAACAGTCCAGGGACCAAAACGATTTGTTGATGCGCACAATTGGTGGCATGACCAACTCAAGCAACTT
>CAIWXY010000042.1 GCA_903916775.1 uncultured Actinomycetes bacterium | reverse complement strand
TTAACAACCTTGCTCTTTACTTCGCCGAGTTCGGCGAGTTGGGCAAGTGCAGCAATCGCGATTGACTCTGCATCAACCTTGAAGTGGCGACGAAGCGCTCCACGAGTATCGGACATTCCAAAGCCATCTGTTCCAAGTGAGTAGAACGGCTGCTTTACCCATGGAGCGATCTGATCCTGAACTGATCGCATGAAGTCGCTGACGGCAATCACTGGGCCATCAAAACCCTTGAGCTTCTTGGTGATGTATGCGCTCTTCTGATCATCTGGATTGAGCAAGTTGTGACGATCTGTCTCAAGTCCATCGCGTCGAAGTTCGTTCCATGAGGTCACTGACCAGACGTTGGCGCTGATGCCCCAATCTTCTTCGAGCAACTTCTGCGCTGCTACCGCCCAGTTGACTCCAACACCAGATGCAAGGATCTGGACTGTCTTCTTGGCCTTAGGGGCAGGGGAGTAGAGGTAGATGCCCTTGAGAAGTCCATCAACATCGAGATTTTCTGGCTCTGCTGGCTGCATATAAGGCTCGTTGTAAACGGTGAGGTAGTAGTAAACGTTCTCACTATTCTCTCCGTACATACGACGCAAACCATCGCGAACAATGTGTCCAACTTCGTAACCGAATGCTGGGTCGTAAGCAACAACAGCTGGGTTGGTTGATGCGAGTAGATGTGAATGTCCATCTTCATGCTGAAGACCTTCACCATTGAGCGTTGTGCGACCAGCAGTTGCACCAACGACAAAGCCACGGACCAATTGATCGGCAGCTGCCCAGAAGGCATCGCCAGTGCGTTGGAATCCGAACATCGAGTAGAAAATGTAAATCGGAATCATTGGTTCATCATGCGTTGAGTATGAAGAGCCGACTGCCGTGAATGAAGCAACCGATCCAGCCTCATTGATACCTTCATGCAAGATCACACCAGATGTCGACTCCTTGTAGGAGAGCATCAGCTCATGATCGACAGATGTGTAGGTCTGGCCATGAGGTGAGTAGATCTTGAGGCTTGGAAACAAGCTATCCATTCCGAAGGTGCGAGCTTCATCAGGAATGATTGGAACGATACGTGGGCCAATGTTTGGATCCTTGATGAGATCCTTGAGCAGGCGAACAAACGCCATCGTTGTAGCGACCTCTTGCTGTCCAGATCCACGCTTAACAGAGTCGAAGCTTTCGATTGGAGGCTGGATCAGAGGTGTAGAAACCTTGCGACGAGATGGAACAGATCCACCAAGTTCACGACGTCGTTCCATCATGTACTTGTATTCAGGTGAGTCAACACCAGGGTGGTAGTACGGTGGAACTTTCGCATCAATCTCAGAATCAGGAATTGGAATTTGAAGAGTGTCGCGGAACTTAATGAGATCCTCGTGTGTCATCTTCTTCATCTGGTGAGTGGCGTTACGTGCCTCAAAGTGCGAGCCAAGTGTCCAACCCTTAATTGTCTTTGCAAGAATCACAGTTGGCTTGCCATTGCGCTCTGTTGCGGCTTTGTAAGCAGCAAAGACTTTGCGATAGTCATGTCCGCCGCGCTTAAGCGCCCAAATCTTCTCGTCGCTCCAGTCAGCAACCATTGCTGCAGTGCGTGGATCGCGACCAAAGAAGTGCTCGCGCACGTATGCGCCACTTTCTGCTTTAAATGTCTGGTAATCACCATCAGTAGTGCGATTCATCAAATCAACGAGTGCACCTTCGGTGTCCTTAGCAAGAAGTTCATCCCATTCGCGACCCCAGACAACCTTGATGACATTCCAACCGGCG
>CAIWXY010000041.1 GCA_903916775.1 uncultured Actinomycetes bacterium | reverse complement strand
TGAAGTGAAAGATGGAGTCATTACAGTTGATTCGGATCGGCTCTACAACATCTATTCTGCTTCAGTGCCGAGTGATGGTGTGCTCACCTTTACCTTCCTAGATCCGGGGATTTCGGCATATACCTTCACGTTTGGGTAAGATCGCCTCATGCATAAAGCCCTCCTGCTCGCATTGCTCACTTCGGTGGCAACTGCATGTGGCGGCACTCTTGCACTTAAAGTAAAAGATCGCACCCATATTATTTTGGGTCTGGCGGCTGGTCTGATGCTTGGATTGGTCTTCTTTGATTTGATTCCAACGGTTTTCGAGCAAGACATCAGCAAATTTGGGGGAGTGCGTTCAGTCGCACTAGCAATCGTTTTAGGTTTTCTGATTCTCCACCTGGTCGAACGACTCTTTGCTACTCATGAACCTCACGAGTCACATTACGGCGAAGCAGATGATCACCACCATAAACATTATGCGGGTTCACTCGCGGCGCTGGCGATGGGTGGCCACGTATTTGCAGATGGTCTCGGTGTTGGCGCCGCGTTTAGAGTCAGCAGTTCATTAGGTCTAGCTGTTTTTGCTGCAATCGTGGTCCACGCATTTAGTGATGGTCTCAATACGGTGACCTTCCTTATTAAAGAGCATATGTGGACTAAGCGCGCTCGAGGACTGCTTATCGTTGATGCGATTGGTCGTGTTGGTGGAGCGGCTGTCGGCTCATACGTGGCATTTGGAAATAACTGGATTGCTATGTATTTGGCCTTGTTTGCTGGCTTTGTTATCTACATTGCGACATCTCACATCTTGCCCGAGGCACATTCGCGTCATCCTTCAAAGTGGACGTTAGTGGCGACAATTGCGGGGGTTTTGATTATGTGGGCTGTGGTTGCGGGCGGCGCGTAGCGCCGTGTACGAGGGCGCGAAGCGCCAGACGTGAAGGCGCGTAGTAAACTTGCCAACCTTGCGACCCGCAAGAAATGACAGCCGACAGCCAGCCGGACAGAGGAGATTACTGTGGCCGCAGATAGATTAGAAACAATTGTTAGCCTTGCAAAACGTCGAGGCTTTGTGTACCCATCATCAGAAATTTACGGCGGATTGCGCGCCGCATGGGATTACGGCCCGTTGGGTGTAGAACTTAAGAACAATGTAAAGCGCCAGTGGTGGAAGAGCATGGTCCAAGGCCGTGAAGACGTCGTAGGTCTTGATTCCAGCGTCATCTTGGCTCGTGAAGTCTGGCAGGCATCTGGACACGTCGAGACTTTCAGCGACCCACTTACTGAGTGCACAGAGTGCCACAAGCGTTATCGCGCTGATCATCTAGAAGAGGCATTTGAAGCAAAGCATGGCCGCCCAGCAACATCTATGGAAGAGATCGGCTGCCCTAACTGTGGCAACAAGGGTAAGTTCACGACACCTCGCCAATTCTCAGGACTCCTTAAAACATTTCTTGGCGCCGTAGAAGATGAGTCAGGTCTAGCATATCTGCGCCCAGAGACTGCCCAAGGAATCTTCATTAACTTTGATAACGTGGCGACAACATCACGTAAGAAGCCACCATTTGGTATTGGTCAGATCGGAAAATCATTCCGTAACGAGATCACACCAGGAAACTTTATTTTCCGTACTCGCGAATTCGAGCAGATGGAGATGGAGTTCTTTGTCGTTCCAGGAACTGACGAAGAATGGCATCAATACTGGATCGATACTCGTATGCAGTGGTACAAAGATCTTGGAATTAACCCAGATCGCCTTCGTCTCTTTGAGCACCCTAAAGAGAAGCTTTCTCATTACTCAAAGCGCACAGTCGATATTGAATATAAATTCGAATTCAATGGCACCGAGTGGGGCGAGCTTGAAGGTATTGCTTCGCGTACAGATTTCGATTTGAAGGCGCATAGTGCTGCATCAGGCAAAGATCTGACCTGGTTTGATCAGGAGAAGAACGAGCGCTGGACTCCATTTGTTATCGAACCTGCGGCTGGTGTGGATCGTTGCACGCTCACTTTCATGATGGATGCCTTCACTGAAGATGAAGCTCCAAATGCCAAGGGCGAGATGGAAAAGCGCGCAGTGATGAAGCTTGATCATCGCCTAGCTCCGATCAAGGTAGCTGTTCTCCCGCTTTCCCGTAACGCTGATCTCTCGCCAAAGGCTCGTGATTTGGCTGCCGAGCTTCGCCAAAACTGGTCTGTGGACTTTGATGATGCAGGCGCAATTGGACGTCGTTATCGTCGTCAAGATGAAGTTGGTACACCATTCTGCATCACCATCGACTTTGAAACTCTCGATGATAATGCCGTGACAATTCGCCACCGCGACACAATGGCGCAAGAACGCATTGGAATCGATCAAGTAAGTGCTTGGTTGGCTCCAAAACTTCTTGGTTGCTAACGATCGTTTGCTGCGTCTGACTACATAGATGACACCACTTACGCAGATCACACCTCTTCGTTTGCCGATTGCCAACGGGCAGTTCGCTAACAACGAGGTAGTTCTTGATACCCCCGTGGTGCTTGCGCCGATGGCGGGTATTACAAACTCTGCGTTTCGTACTCTCTGTCGCGAACAAGGTGCTGGCCTATTTGTCTCCGAGATGGTCACAGCGCGTGCGCTGATCGAGCGTCATCCAGAAACCATGCGCCTGATTACGCCAGGTGTGGGGGAGAGTCCCAGATCAGTCCAACTTTATGCGGTTGATCCAGTTGTCGTGGGCCAGGCTGTGAAACTCTTGATGGAAGACAATCTCGCAGACCATATCGATCTGAATTTTGGTTGCCCCGTTCCTAAGGTCACAAGGCGAGGTGGCGGCGCCGCACTGCCATTTAAGCGCAAACTTTTCTCGGCGATTGTTGGATCTGCCGTAAAAGCTGCTGCCCCATATGGCGTTCCTGTAACAGTGAAAATGCGCATCGGAATTGATAGCGATCACCTGACTTATCTACAAGCGGCGCAATCTGCTGCCGACCAAGGCGTGGCATGGGTTGCCCTGCATGCACGCACAGCTGCCCAGCTTTATGAGGGCCAAGCGGATTGGTCAGCAATTACACGTTTGGTCGAGCATATGAAGCCGACTGGAGTGCCTGTTTTAGGTAACGGAGATATCTGGTCTGGTAGCGATGGTTTACGCATGGTCCAAGAGACTGGCTGCGCAGGCGTTGTTGTGGGACGGGGATGCTTAGGTCGTCCGTGGTTGTTTGCAGAACTCAAGGCCGCATTTGCAGGTCAAGAGTTGCCAGAACTTCCTACGCTCTTTGAAGTACGAGAGATCATGTTTCGCCATGGCGAGCTGCTCTTAGATTTCTTTGAATCAGAGGGCCGCGCGATGCGTGATCTTCGTAAGCACATGGCTTGGTATCTCAAAGGCTTTTCTGTGCCGCGCGAACTGCGTGCAGGGTTCGGCATGGTCTCATCTCTTGGCGAATTGGAGCATCTGCTCTCACAACTCGTCGATCAGCCATACCCAACCAGCATTGCCGAAACACCACGCGGTCGACGTAGTCATGGTCGCGCAGTATCACTTCCAGATGGTTGGCTCAACGATCCTGATGAATATGCGTCAATAACTATCGACGATGCAGTCTCTGGCGGTTGATCGTGTTTCTGTTCAAAATCATGAGACGCGTTATCTCATTTCTCTTATTAATTGTCATCATCGTTCCGGTGTATGTCGCTGGAAATATTTGGTGGAGCGCTCACCATGTCGGCCCTAAACCAAGTGATGTGATCGTTGTTCTCGGCGCAGCTGAAGATAATGGAACTCCCACGCCAATATTGGCTCAGCGCATTACTCAAGCTCGTATGGCATATGAATCAGGTTTAGCGCCAGTTATCATCACGGTAGGTGGGGGACAGAAGGGCGATATCTACACGGAAGCTTCGGCGAGTTATCGCAGCCTGCTTTCGCAAGGATTTATGAAGAAGCATCTTGTTGAACTGCCTGTCGGCAAAGATACTCTGACAAGCACCGTTGCCTATGTCGCGTATATGAAATTGCATAACTGGAAATCGGTCATCATCACCACAGACCCGTATCACTGCTATCGCGCAGTGGCAGAGGCAAATGACCTAGGAGTCCAGGCCTCTTGTAATCCAGTACAGGATGGCCCTGGCTCACTCGGAGCCACAGGAATTCGCTACATAGTGCGCGAAACAGGCGCATATCTGGCTTATAAGACAGTGGGACGGTTTGGAATTCACCTGAGTGATCAAGTGAAGAAGTAGGCTGGTCGCACTATGGTTCTTAGACAAGCTCATGAAGCGCCCGGATACTCACCGAGTGATCGCGATCGATTTTTACACGAACCTGCTAAACGTGGTGGTCGCACGGAGTTCGCACGCGACCGAGCACGCATCATCCATTCTTTCGCACTTCGTCGTCTAGCTGCTAAGACTCAAGTCGCAGTCCCGTGGCTCACAGATTTTCCTCGCACACGCCTTTCGCACTCACTGGAGTGTGCCCAGGTTGGTCGCGAATTAGGCGCCGCACTTGGCGCAGACCCTGATTTGATGGAAGGCGCGTGCCTAGCTCACGACATTGGTCATCCACCTTTTGGGCACAATGGTGAAGATGCGCTTAATGCTGTTTCTGATAGCTGCGGGGGATTTGAAGGAAATGCACAATCATTCCGCTTGCTCGTTCGTTTAGAAGCAAAGACGGTTGACGCATCAGGTAAATCCGTAGGACTTAACCTCACTCGTGCATCACTCGACGCAGCCACCAAATATCCATGGCCTCGGGCAGAGAATGCGAAGAAGTTCGGCGTCTACGATGATGATCTGGAGATTTTTCACTGGGTCAGACAAGGAGCGCCGGCAGGTGCGCAGTCGATGGAAGCACAGATCATGGATTGGTCTGATGATGTCGCCTACAGTGTTCATGACCTAGAAGATGCTTTAGTTACAGGTCATGTGAAGTTGGAAAATTTGGCTAATGATTTGCCTGAGTTATTTAAGGTTGCCTCCCAGAGTTATCTCGCTGATATTACGATGGAAGAAGCACAACACACTCTTGATGAGTTAAGCAGGCTCTCTTGTTGGCCCAAGAAGTACGACGGCAGTCACAGGCACTTAGCTGGACTCAAAGATCTTGCGAGCCAATTAATCGGTCGTTTCGCACTAGCCGCCGAGAGTGCGACCCGCGAAAAATATGGAGATGAGGACCTGACTCGCTACAACGCTCATTTGATAGTTCCCAGAGCGCAGCGGGTAGAAGTGGCTATTCTCAAATCAGTGGCTGGTTTTTATGTCATTAACGCTTCGGCATCGCAAGAACGTTATGCCGAGCAGCAGGTTGTTATCAAGGAGCTTGTCGAGATGGTGCTCAATCAAGCTCCAGCTTCGCTTGAATCCTTTTTCTTGGATGATTGGGCTCGTGCAAGTACCGATGCACAGAAGTTGCGCGTCGTTATTGACCAAGTGGCCTCACTCACCGATCCTGGCGCCTATGCGCTTCACGCCAAACTCAAGGCCAATCGCAGCTCCTAAGCCCCCAAATCCAGCCCCTCATTCCCAGCTCGAGATTTCAAGCCAGCAGCTCGCTACTCCAGACAAGTAAGATGGAGCCATGGCCGGTCGAATCAGGGATGAAGATGTCGCGTATGTGCGCGAACACACTCCGATCGACGACGTCGTTGGGGATTATGTCCAGCTAAAAAATGCTGGTGGGGGACAGAAGAAAGGCCTCTGTCCATTTCATGACGAGAAGAGCCCTTCCTTTCACGTAACTCCTAGCAAGGGGTATTTTCACTGCTTTGGATGTGGCGTGGGTGGAGACTCAATCAATTTCCTCATGAAGCTCGAGCACTTAAGTTTCAGTGAGACGGTCGAACGACTAGCCCAACGAATTGGTTATCAGTTGCGCTACGACAGCACCGGACCTTCCCAAAGCTCTGGAGTTAACCGTGCACGTTTGGTCGCCGCTAACACCGCAGCTGCAACTTTTTATCGCGAGCAGTTGATGCTTCCGGGCCCGGCACAAGTAGGTAGAGATTTCCTCGCAGGTCGCGGCTTTGATCGAGATGCTGCTGCACTATTTGGAGTGGGTTACGCACCAGATGAGTGGGATGCGCTCTACAAGCATCTGCGCGCACTGGGCTATACCGATGCCGAACTCAATCTTGCTGGTCTGACAAAAGAAGGTTCGCGTGGTGGTCTCATCGATCGATTCCGCAACCGACTCATCTGGCCCATTAAAGATATATCTGGCGACATCGTGGGCTTCGGAGCACGAAAGCTAGCGGGCGATGATCAGGACCAGGGTCCTAAGTATCTCAATACTGCCGAGACGCCAATCTATAAAAAATCTCACATTCTCTATGGCCTGGATATGGCCAAGAAAGAGATCTCTAAAAAACGACAGGTAGTGATCGTTGAGGGCTACACCGATGTGATGGCGGCTCACCTTGCCGGAATCACAACAGCAGTAGCAACCTGTGGAACTGCTTTTGGAGATGATCACATTCGCATCATCAGGCGCCTGCTGATGGATGACGATGCATTTAGAGGCGAAGTTATTTTTACTTTCGATGGTGATGCCGCTGGCCAGAAAGCTGCCCTGCGTGCATTTGATGATGATCAAAAATTTGTGGCCCAAACATTTGTCGCTGTCGAACCGAATGGCAAAGATCCCTGCGAGCTTCGCCAATCTGGTGGAGATCTAGCAGTTCGAGATCTGATTGCGAAAAGAGTTCCGCTCTTTGAATTTGCGATTCGAAGTGTGATTAAGCAATACGACATCACAACTGCAGAAGGTCGCGTAAGCGCTCTTAATCAAGTAGCGCCACTTGTTGGCAAGATTCGTGATGCATCACTTCGCCCGGAATACATTCGTTTGGTTGCTGGATGGCTTGGCATGGAAGTCGATACTGTTGGCGCGGCAGTTAAGCGTGTGGCTGGTAAATCGAACACACCATTGCCAGATGCACCGCCAGCCCAAGTCAATCTCTCGGACCCGCTCTTGATGCTGGAGCGAGAAGTTCTCAAAGTGAAATTACAAAATCCAGAGATTGCTGGTGCGTGGCCAGAGATCGAACCCAATGCATTTACCTACGCCCCATATGCTGCGCTACGAGCCCAGATTGATTCACTTCCATCTCTCTCCATACAAAATCTCTTGGAGCGGACAGAAGATGCGGGCCTTAGAAATCTCATCACCGAGCTGACTGTTGAACCAATTAGAACCTCAGGTGCGATCACCGAACGATATGCGCAGAGCATTATTGCTCGCCTTCGCGAGGTCGCACTTGGGCGCTCTATCGCAGAAATTAAATCGACCCTGCAGCGGATCAATCCCGTCGAAGAGGAAGCTCGATATACCCAGATTTTCACTGAGTTGGTGGGCCAAGAGGCGCTTCGCCGAGCACAGAAGGATCTTGCGCTAGCCGAGGAGGCCTAGCCTAATTTCAGCCCCCCATCCCGTCCCTGACGGGGGATAGAGCTGATTTAGACAGACAGGGAGTTCTTGATAAGATTCCCGTCTGCCCGTAAGACGGCAGTGCCTGATCCCTCATAGCTCAATTGGCAGAGCAGCCGACTGTTAATCGGCAGGTTCTTGGTTCGAGTCCAAGTGAGGGAGCTCAGTTTTTTGAGCTCCGCTCGGTACCCTTAATCCCTGTAGATTTATCGTCAACTAAGGGGTTTTATGGCTCGCAACGTGATCGCCGATTCTTGGCGTCAAAACAATCTACCCACCAAGATCCTTCGCCTGGCTTTGGGTGGCACGTGGTTCTACGGCGGTTGGCAGAAGGCGAGTGATCCAACCTTCCTTGATAAGGCCTCGACTAATTACATCGGTGCCCAAATTCAAGGCTATGCGAAGAGCTCGCCTCTAGGTTTCTTCTTGCGTCACTTCGTTGAGCATGCAACGCAAGCCGGTGTACTCACCATGCTTGTTGAGATGGCAATCGGTATTGGAGTCTTGACTGGTATTTGGATGCAGGCAGCCATTATCGGTGGCGCGTTCGTCTCATTTGGTCTGTGGCTCACAGTGACTTGGCATGTCTACCCATACTTCCTTGGTAGCGATACTGCCTACCTCGTAATGTGGATTGCACTCTTTGCTTTGATTCGCCAGCAGTATGCAGGGCGCAAAGCTCCTAGCGTGTTGCCACTGAACGATCGTCGCGAGTTTGTTCGCCTACTTGGCATAGGCGTCACGGCAGTGATTGCGGCTATGGGCGCGAGCAAATTGCAGAAGTCACTGCCAAAGGCAGCATCAGGTGGAGAGATCGTAAAACTCGCTAAATTCCCTGTGGGTTCAACCATGCAATACACGGCTCCTGATGGAAATCCGGCCTACCTGTTCCGCACGGCAGCGGGCGTCTTTGCATACTCTGCGATTTGTACTCACCAGGGATGTGTCGTTTCTTATAACTCCCTTTCCAAGACTCTCAATTGCCCATGCCATGGCGGACGTTTCGATCCGTACAACGGCGGCGCAGTGTTGGGTGGTCCACCTCCAACGCCGCTACCTAAGTACAAGGTGGCTATTAAAGGCGATGCAATTGTTAACGCGTAGCTAGTTATTTATCGCCTATTTTTGCAGAAAACTTATGTAACCCACCGTTAACATCGGTGGGTTATTCTTTGGCCATGGGAATCTTCAAATTACAGATCGCTTTGCCTGACCGCCCTGGTTCACTTGGAGCTGTGGCATCTGCCATTGGCTTTGCCGGGGGAGATATCCGCTCACTGGTTACTGTGAGTACTGAAAACGGAAAAGGTATCGACGATATTACTGTTGCGATCCCAGGTACTGATCCAACCGATCTACTTCAGGTGCTCAACGATATTGGCGGCGTAGAAGTCCGCTCGATCGATCCAGCCCTCTGATAAGAACGCGAAGAAGAGTTACTTAAGCCCAAGTGCGACTTGGGTATCGCTAATCATCTGATCGAGCGACTTCGTTGGTTGCCAATCCAAGATACTTTTTGCGCGCGCAACAGATGCCACTAACGTTGCTGGATCGCCAGCTCGCCGCGGAGCATTAACCACAGGAATATCGCGGCCGAGAACTCTTTGGGCAGATGAAATAACTTCCTTCACAGAATACCCCGACCCACTTCCGAGATTAATAATTTCGTGTTTACTGTGGCGAAGGTTATTCAGAGCCTTTATGTGGGCATCGATTAAATCGACGACGTGAACATAATCTCGAACACAAGTCCCATCTGGTGTCTGCCAATCAGTTCCGAAAATCTCTAGTGGATTTTCCACCATGGCTTTTATGACATTTGGAATCAGATGCGTCTCTGGATCATGGCGCTCCGCCAACCATCCGCTCGGGGATAGGTGCGCACCAGCAACATTGAAATAACGCAGCGAGATCGCGCTGAGGTTAACGGCTCCGATCATCTGATCGATGTCGAGTTTGGATTGCCCATACGGATTCGTCGGGGAACCCTGAATATCTTCGGTAATTGGCGATGTAGATGGAGAACCATAGGTCGCTGCACTGGAAGAAAAGACCATGCGATCAATGGCGAAAAGCTTCATTGCGTCGATCAGATTGCGAGTTCCATCGACATTAACGTGATGGTAGAGATCAGGTTTTTCGACGGACTCACCGACCAGCGACTTGCCCGCAAAGTGAACGACGGCGCTTACTCCCACGAGTGCTCGCCGCAGAGCATCCGGATCCAAGAGCGAGCCTTCGAAGAATTCTGCACGTGGATCAACACTGTCTGCATGACCGGTCGATAGGTCATCGAACACAATCACATCGTGGCCGCGATCAACGAGTATGGAGGCTGCGGTTGAGCCAATATATCCAGCTCCACCGGTGACAAGAATTCTGGCCATGTACGTAGGTTATCTCTTAGTTACGAATCTGACCGACGCATGGGTCGACTGGCGCAGTTGTTGGCTTCGGTGCTGGAGTGGAGGTGGGAGTAGGTGTTGGTACCGGAGTAGGTGTTGGAGCTTGGACTACATCAAATTCGACAGGGTATTGGGACGGTGCTTCTGTCTGCGTGGCATCGGTGAAATTAACTGTGCCGATGTAATGCCCAGCAGCGAGTCCAGTGATTTTTAGAAGCCAGGTGCCACTTGATGATCGAACTGGGCTCTGAACACCTTGAGACATTGTGCTGGATGCTGATGTGAAATTTACTGTTCCAGCCACGACCGGAGAACCGTCGGGCCTAACAACGCTGACTCCAAAAGTTACGGGATCATTTGTGGTTGCTGAATTTCGACTTGTGATTGTCATGGTCGTTGGCTCGTTGAAAGGAAGCATTTGAGTGGGATCGGGTTGCCAGATGCCACGAATGAGATTCATGAATTGAAGAGTGCTTCCGTTAAAAACATTGAGATCTACGCGGCTTCCCGGTACGCCATATTTGCCTGGTATCCCGCACGATGTGTACTGCCAAATCTGCCATTGGGTCGAGCAATCAGCATTACTCCATGAGTGCGCAAAGCACCCGACTGTTTTGGCATTGAGCTGCTGGGATGTCATGGTGGCATTGGTGCCGTAACGAGCGATCCATAGCGGATATTGGCGCAGGCTGGCAGAGCGAACCATTGCAGTCTCAAGGAATTGTGGGTAGCTATAGATGAATGGCTTGCGTCCAGTGGCGTTTGAAACGGTATCAAGCCACGTCTGAGCCCATAGCGTGACAAGCGCTGGAGTCGTGAAATGTGAGCAGCTACCTGAACTTCCTATGCGCACACAATTATTTTCTAGATCTAGCGCAACTGGCATATCTCGTCTGTTGTACCCGCCGAGTGAGGCTATGCGCCAGATAACTTTCTGGGCCTGGGCTTTGGCATCTGCGACAACCGTGGCTGGTGAAGGTGAATCGGGAAGCGTGGCGTAATAATAAAAAGAGGTATAGAGCGAGGCTGCTTGAGCTGCTTTGCGATCAGCCGGGAAATACTTCATCGCCTGAGCGTCGTATTGATCGTAGCTGT
>CAIWXY010000040.1 GCA_903916775.1 uncultured Actinomycetes bacterium | reverse complement strand
CTACTGGACTCACCGTTGCGGCTGTCGCCAGACGTATAGGCGTCGCTCCAGCCACGCTGCGTACGTGGGACAGGCGTTATGGCCTAGGGCCTACCCAGCACACACAGGGTTCGCACCGCCGGTATAGCGAAGAAGATCTGGCGCGATTGACTGCGATGCGCAGGTTGATTGTCGCAGGTGTATCTCCTGCCGAGGCGGCAGCTCAAGCGATGACATTTTCAGGATCGCCGGAGTTTGCGGATGTGCGGCTTTCTACCGAGGTTACCGGTGACCTAGTTGCCCTCCTTAAGCGCGCATGCCTTTCCATGGATCGCGCAATTGTCGAAGACGAGATTGCAGCTGCCATTAGCCGAGATGGGGTAGGTGCTACCTGGTCAAACGTTTTGGTTCCGCTTCTCAAAGAGGTCGGTGATGATTGGGCCAAATCCGGCAAGGGTATTGAAGTTGAACATATGCTCAGCGAAATCATTTCTCGGGCCCTAGCAGAAAGCTCCTGTAAGGTCGCCAACCCGGTAAACCCAACCCCCGTACTGCTGGCGTGTGTGGGAGAGGAGAACCATCACCTAGCGATTAGTGCGCTCGCTGCTTGTCTGGCGCAGGATTCGATCCAAGTTCAATATCTCGGCGCACGGACACCTCAGGTCGCGATCAATGAGACTGTCCGTAGAAGCGTTCCACCGGCAATCTTTCTTTGGGCCCAACTGGCCTCGAATGCGAATCGTGCTTTTGTGGATGATCTGCCATCTGTTCGCCCCGCCCCTCGAGTTATTCTCGGTGGACCTGGATGGAATGGAGTGCAGTGTGAACGGGTCTATGTGGCACACGATCTTGGTAGCGCTCGCATAGAGATCGCTCGAGCTGTGGGTATTTCCAGCCACTAGACTTTCCCAATGATTGATAACGCCCGGGAAAAAGTCCTTATGACGGGTCTGACATACGATGATGTGCTTCTGCTCCCAGATGCCTCCGATGTCGTTCCAAGTGAAGTAAACACGCAGACGCGCCTGACCAGAAATATCTCCCTTTCAATTCCAATCGCTTCGTCAGCGATGGATACGGTGACGGAATCTGAAATGGCAATCGCCATGGCAAAGGCTGGCGGCATTGGAATTTTGCACCGCAACCTCTCGATTGATGATCAGGTCAAGCATGTAAAGCTCGCTAAAGCCCAAGGGATCGTTGGTGCAGCGGTAGGTGTTGGTGAAGATGGTTACGCTCGTGCAGTCGCACTCATTGAAGCTGGCGTAGATGTCGTTGTTGTTGATACCGCTCACGGGCATCACCGTGGCGTTCTCGATGCAGTTGCTCGCATAAAAAAAGAATTTCCGCACATCGAAATTATTGGCGGCAATGTCGCTACACGTGCAGGAGCGCAAGCTCTCATCAATGCTGGTGTTGACGCAGTGAAGGTTGGAGTAGGCCCAGGTTCTATCTGTACTACTCGAGTCGTTGCCGGTGTTGGAGTCCCACAAGTAACCGCAATCATGGAAGCGCACAAAGCATGTGTGACCGCAGATATTCCTTTGATCGCTGATGGCGGACTTCAATATTCTGGCGATATCGCAAAAGCAATTGTTGCTGGTGCCGATACCGTAATGCTTGGATCACTACTTGCAGGTTGCGCCGAATCACCAGCCGACCTGATTGAGATCAATGGTCGCAAATTCAAGGGCTATCGCGGAATGGGTTCACTAGGTGCGATGCAATCGCGCGGTGAACAAAAGTCATACTCCAAAGATCGCTACATGCAAGACGATGTCCTTGCTGAAGACAAGTTAGTTCCAGAAGGAATCGAAGGCAAGGTTGCGTATAGCGGACCGATCGCCACAGTTCTTCACCAACTTGTTGGCGGACTTCGTTCCGGAATGGGTTATGCCGGAGCAGCGACAATTTCTGATCTTCAAACTCGCGGACAACTTATTCAAATTACAGCGGCTGGTCTTCATGAGAGCCATCCACATGACATTCTTGATGTTGCAGATGCGCCCAATTATCGTGGCGGAAAGTAGGTAGGAAATGAACGAGATCGAAATCGGCCCAGGAAAGCGCGCACGCACCGCATACTCATTTGATGACATTGCAATTGTTCCAAGTCGCCGCACACGCGACCCAGAAGAAGTCTCTATTCAATGGCAGATCGATGCCTATAAGTTTGCGCTTCCCATGCTTGCAGCGCCTATGGATTCTGTGGTCTCGCCTGAGACTGCAATCGCGATTGGCAAGCTTGGCGGAGTAGGAGTCCTTGATCTCGAAGGGCTATGGACTCGCCATGAAGACCCACGTATCCAACTGGGAGAAATTGCATCATTGCCACAAGAGCAAGCGATTCGTCGTATGCAAGAGCTTTACTCGGCACCTATTCAAGAGAGCTTGATTAAAGAGCGTATCGCCGAGATTCGCGCAGCCGGCGTTACTGTTGCAGCAGCTCTCTCTCCGCAGCGCACCGCAGAACTCCACAAGCTTGTAGTTTCAGCAGGAGTAGATCTCTTTGTTATTCGCGGAACGACTGTGAGCGCGGAGCATGTCTCGAGTAAGACAGAGCCGCTGAACTTAAAGAAATTTATCTACGAACTCGATGTTCCAGTCATCGTTGGCGGATGTGCAACGGCTTCAGGTGCGCTGCACTTGATGCGTGCCGGTGCTGCTGGAGTTCTCGTTGGGTTTGGTGGTGGAGCTGCTCACACAACTCGTACAGTTCTTGGCATTGCAGTCCCTATGGCATCTGCAGTCGCAGAAGTTGCATCAGCACGTCGCGACTACATGGATGAATCTGGGGGACGTTATGTCCATGTCATTGCCGACGGCTCTGTTGGTCACAGTGGAGATATCGCCAAGGCGATTGCATGCGGCGCAGATGCTGTGATGATGGGATCACCACTTGCTCGCGCAGTGGAAGCACCGGGTAAGGGCTGGCACTGGGGCAGTGAAGCGCACCACGCAGAGTTGCCTCGCGGCAATCGCGTTCACGTGGGAACTGTTGGCTCACTTGAGGAAATTCTTACTGGTCCGTCTCACACTGCAGATGGCTCTATGAATCTCTTCGGAGCGCTTCGTCGCGCGATGGCTACATCTGGCTATGAAAACCTTAAAGAATTCCAGCGCGTTGAGATCGTCGTTCAGTAATGAGTGATCTTGTACTTGTCGTAGATTTTGGTGCTCAATACGCACAGTTGATTGCGCGTCGCGTTCGTCAAGCTAATGTGTATTCGGAAATTGTTCCGTCATCGATGCCTGTAGCGGAGATGATCGCTAAGAAACCAAAGGCCATCATTCTTTCTGGCGGACCATCAAGCGTTTACGAGCCTGGTGCGCCCACACTCGATCCAGCGCTCTTTGATCACAAGATTCCGACTTTCGGAATTTGTTATGGCTTTCAGGCTATGGCCGCTGCACTCGGTGGAGTTGTCAGCCAGACTGGTAAATCTGAATTTGGACGCACCACTGCTACGCAGAGCGTCGAGTCAAAATTATTTGCAGGGCTAGATAATGAGTTCCGCGTGTGGATGAGTCACGGTGATTCTGTTACGGAAGTTCCTGCCGGATTTACATCGACAGCACGTACTGAAGATACTCCGATTGTTGCCTATGAAAATGCGGATGCAACTCTGGCTGGTGTTCAGTGGCATCCAGAAGTTTTGCACTCAGAACATGGCCAAGAGATTTTGCGTCGATGGCTGGTAGATATCGTTGGATGTAACCCAACATGGACGAGTGAAAATATTGTTGCAACAGAAGTAGCAAAGATCCGTGCGCTGGTGGGGGACAAGCGTGTCATCTGCGGTCTCTCCGGTGGTGTGGATTCAGCTGTTGCTGCAGCGATTGTGCAGAAAGCAATCGGCTCTCAACTCACCTGCGTCTTTGTGGATCATGGCCTACTGCGTGAAGGCGAAGCAGTTCAGGTCGAACAAGATTATGTCGCAGCAACCGGCGTTGATTTGATGGTTGTGGATGTGCGTGAGAAATTCCTCAACGCACTAGCTGATGTGACAGATCCTGAAACAAAGCGCAAAATCATTGGCACTGAATTCATCCGTACATTTGAAGAAGCTGCTCGCACAATTTCGGCAAGCGGAACTGTTGATTTCTTGGTCCAAGGCACGCTCTATCCAGACGTTGTCGAATCTGGTGGAGGTACCGGTACCGCAAATATTAAGTCACACCACAATGTAGGTGGACTCCCAGATGATCTTCAGTTCACGCTCATCGAGCCTCTTCGTAGCCTTTTTAAAGATGAGGTTCGTGAAGTAGGCCTAGAGCTTGGACTTCCAGGCGAGATCGTTTGGCGCCAGCCATTCCCAGGCCCAGGCTTGGCTATCCGAATCATTGGCGCCGTAACTGAGAATCGACTTAGCATTTTAAGAAAAGCGGATTTGATCGCTCGCGAGGAATTAAAATTAGCTGGTCTAGATCGAGAGATCTGGCAGTGCCCAGTCGTGCTACTCGCTGATGTTCGAAGCGTAGGAGTGCAAGGAGATGGCCGCACATACGGACATCCGATTGTCTTACGCCCTGTCTCTAGTGAAGATGCAATGACTGCGGATTGGAGTCGACTCCCGTACGATGTATTGGAGAAGATTTCAACGCGCATTACAAATGAGGTCCGCGAAGTAAATCGAGTCACACTCGACATTACAAGCAAACCGCCAGGAACTATTGAGTGGGAGTAAAAATGAAGATTAAAAATATGCTTTCAATCGCCGCAGTGCTCGCTCTCGCAGCCAGTCTTGTTGGCACACCTTCATATGCTTCTACATCGACAAATGCCTCTAAAGTTGTTTGCGCTGCAACTACAGCAGTAGGTCATCAACCAAAAGTGATCCCTACTCCTAAGGTAACTCGCACCTACACAAACAAAACTTTCACACTCGTCACCAACTGCGGAAACATTGTTATTGCAGCCGACGGTAAAGATGCACCAGTAACCGTTCAGGTGATGCAAGCTCTTGCAACAGCTGGATACTTCAATAATTCACTCTGCCATCGTCTGACTACTGCTGGGCTATACGTATTGCAGTGTGGCGATCCAACGGCGAGCGGCTCCGGGGGACCAGCATTCACTTATGGCAACGAGAATCTTCCTGCAGCAACTGCCAACAACTATCCTGCTGGCATAGTTGCGATGGCTAATACAGGCCAACCAAATTCAAATGGAAGTCAGTTCTTCTTGGTTTACCAGAACACGACTTTGGCACCGGGTTATACCCGTTGGGGAACCATCATCAAGGGCCTCAACATCGTGCAAGCGATAGCAGCCCAAGGTGTAGCTGGCGGCGGAAGCGATGGAACTCCAGCGGAGAAAATCGCCATCGAGAGCGTTTCAGTTCGCTAGGTGCGTAACCGGGTAACCGCATGAGTAAGAGGTTCATGGCCGCAATCGGTTCTGTTGCGTTGGCCATGCTTTCGACATCACCCGTAGGTGCATCTCAGGGGATAGCGCAACCGATTAAAGTAGGTAATAGCTGCTTCACTGCTAAACAAATAGCCAGCCTCAATGGCCAGAAGCTAATCTGCACGAACGTGAATCCTCGACTAAATGTATGGAAAAAATATATTGCTCCAAGTAAAACTCAGGCACTAGCTGCTCCCAGCGTT
>CAIWXY010000039.1 GCA_903916775.1 uncultured Actinomycetes bacterium | reverse complement strand
GCCACTATCCACATGCAAAAGCCGGTCTATCGATTTTCTTAAACCTGCTGCTAGCAGCAGTAATTTCAGGAGCAGTAATTTCGATTATGGGAGTGGCCATTAGTGCGCTCATCAGAAATGTGAAGGTAGCGCAAGTTGGCGCAATCATTTGGTTATTTGTCGTCGAGAAACTGATTGTTGTTTTTTGGTCGACTGGTGGAAAGTTTTTACCATCTGGACTCATTGTGGGGATGTTAAATGTTCATATCGATTTAAAATCGAGCGAAAGTTTTCTTAATATATCTACCACCAACTATTTTGGGGTTGGCGCATCTATCGCATTAATGTTGGCATACGCCGCCGCCTTTGCATTCATTGGATCTTGGATCACTTTAAGACGCGATGTCGATTGATCGAGTGTCGACGATCTCCGAATACTCGGCGAGCGATGCCCTCACATCGCTCAAGCCGAGTTCGGTTTCTTACTTAAGACCAGCCTTAGATAAAGCTGATACCAAAGAGATGTAGAAGCCCTGCGCTGTAAATGAGGCGCCGGTGATGTTGTTTATATTTGAAGATTGGGCGGCAATTACTTCCTGCTCAAGTAGTGGAATCGCCTGCGAGTTAATCTGCTGATCTCTGAAAGTTCCAACGGGATAGACGGGGGCTGTCACCTTTGTGATTTTGCCGTTCTTAACGGTGACGGATACTTGAACAGCGCCATAGCGAGTTTGGTATGCAGCACCTAGAAAAGTTCCGGATTTCTTGACAGTGGTCTTTGTTGTGGCTTTTACAGTCGCAGCGTTGGATGCATTGACTCCAAGTGGAATCAAAGATGCAAATGCACCGATTCCACAGATTGCCGCTGTCTTACGGAACTTCTGTGATGCCACGTTATAACTCCCTCATTCGTTCTTCTATGAGTGAATTAAAGAGGCTTGATCTGGGAGATTTCTGTGAGACCGCTGAAACTGACCTTCGGATCTGCCCTAATTCTGGGTAGGAAAACCGAGGTTGATCCCGCCATGGCTTGGATCGAGCCAGCGGCTAGTGATGACCTTACCTCGGGTAAAGAAATGGAATCCCTCTGTGCCATGAGCGTGGGAGTCACCAAAGAGCGAAGATTTCCAGCCACCAAAAGAGTAGTACGCAACGGGAACCGGAATTGGAACGTTAATCCCAATCATTCCAACCTCAATCTCATTCTGGAATCTACGGGCGGCGCCACCATCGTTGGTAAAAATTGCGGTGCCATTTCCGTATTCATGTGCATTAATAAGTGCAACTCCCTCTTCATATGACTTAACGCGAACAACGGAAAGTACCGGTCCAAAAATCTCATCGGTATAGATAGTCATATCGGTGCCTACATGATCAAAGAGTGTTGGTCCGAGCCAGAATCCACCGGGTTCGCCATCGACAACAGGATTGCGTCCATCAACAACCAGGGTGGCGCCAGCAACTACTCCTGCATCAACATAGCCCTGAACCTTGTCACGATGCGCTCCTGTGACAAGAGGACCCATGTCACAACCTCTACGACCATCACCTGTGCGCAAACTTGGCATCCGATCTGCGATCTTCTGGACCAGTTGATCGCCGATTGGTTCGACCGCGAGCACGACCGAAATCGCCATACAACGTTCTCCTGCAGAACCAAAACCAGCATTGATCGCAGAGTCAGCTACCAGATCCAGATCAGCATCAGGCAACACCAACATGTGATTCTTGGCTCCACCTAGCGCCTGGACCCGCTTCTTATTTTTAGTGCCCGTCTCGTAAATATATTGTGCAATTGGTGTGGATCCCACAAATGAAATGCTCTTGATATCGCGGTGTTCGAGCAGAGCATCAACAGCCT
>CAIWXY010000038.1 GCA_903916775.1 uncultured Actinomycetes bacterium | reverse complement strand
GTCGATCGGGGCTGGGAGCGGAATTCTGAGGCATGGTCAAAGGATACTGGTCGGCTTGGTCCTAGGACTTAGGCTTGAGCCGCGGGAATAACTCTAGATTCCCCGGGGTTCCACCCGTGTAGCGCTTAAGTTGCTAATGTTCTGGCTATCGGTACGGATATGGAGGTTGGCCCGTGAATAATGACGATGACCAAGACTTCGATGACGCACAGGAATCTGGCGAGATCGTCACAGAGGAGATGCTCTGGGAGCGTATTCCGCAGACCTCAGGGCTAGAGCGAGCCAATACCTTTTATGAATTAAGCGCCAGAATTTATGCGCGCGGCCAGTATGACGAGGCCCTTGCGCTCGCTGAGAGCGCTCGTGACATTTACACAGAACTCGGTCCGATCGGAACTTCCGATGGCTTAGCCCAGGCTTATTCGGCGATCGGCTACAACCTCAATCAACTTAAGCGAAATTCGGAAGCTGCTACTGCGATGAGCAAGGCTGTTGAGATTCTTCGCGAATCCAAATCTCCGCTCGCAATTGATCTTGCCTGCACATTAGGCGAATGGTGGTTTGGCTCAAAGAATTACGAAAAGACAATCGAGTGCATGCGCGAGTGTGTGCAAGAGCATCTTGTAGAAGGCAACGAGGGTGGCGCTGCAAATGATCTGCACCTTATTGGCTGCGCATATCGCGAACTCAATCAGCATGAGCAATCACTGATAGCGTTTAAGGAAGCTCGCCTTCTATTTAAAAGCCTTAAAGAGGTCATCAACGTTGCTCGTTGCGACCAAAAGATCGCACATGCTCTTATCGAAATTGGTGATGGCGAATCAGCTCTGATTGCGGCACAAAAGTCTCTCGATGTTTTTGTCACCGCTCATGATCACCGTCGCGAAACATATTCACTACTTGAACTTGGTAAAGCCCAGATTCTTACTGGTCAAGAACAAGAAGGTCTCGATACTCTGGAGCGTGTTCTAGAGATCGCCACTGAGAGTGAGTGGAAAGATTTTGAATTCATTGTCGATATTGAACGACGTATAGCGGGCGTATTACGCTCACTTGGTCGCTTGGATGAGGCCGACGAAATTGAACGTCGTTTAACTTCAGTTACTGAAGTAACCGAGGATTAAGGTGTTGCATCGCCCATGCATACATGGCGATCGCACCAGCCGCTGAAGCATTCATCGAACGCGTAGATCCATACTGCGCTATTGCAAGTACAACTTCGCATGCAGCAACGCCTTCATCAGACATTCCCGCGCCCTCTTGACCAAAGAAGAGAACACACTTTTCTGGCAGCGGATAATTTTCCATCGCTTGTGAAATAGGCAGGTTGTCGATGCCGATAATTGGGGTGTTGTTTTGCGCGCACCATTCTGCAAAATCAGCAACAGTTGGATGATGTAGTACATGTAAATACTTATCAGTCACCATGGCTCCACGTTTATTCCAATCGCGCTTACCAACGATATGCACAAAAGACACATTGAAAGCATTGGCGGTTCGAACTACAGAGCCAATATTGAGATCGTGTTGCCAATTCTCGATTGCAATTTGCAGCACATGGCGCTTGGTATCTAAGTCCGCGACAATCGCTGCCACGCTCCAGTAGCGATAGTGGTCTAAGACGTTTCTGCGATCCCCTTTTTCCAAAAGTTCTGGGTCAAACCAAGGATCGGTTGGCCAGGGCAAGGGATGCGGGCCCACACCTACGACTGGGAAGAATTCCCCTGGACCTATCTCAGCGGGCGGAAGTTGAGTCGTCACTACTGCACTTTAATCCATGATTTCTCGGCTCAAGACGGCATAATCCGCCTATGCCTCACATCGGACGTATTGGACGAAAGTCGGCTGCAGCCCTTGGTGCCGCAGCTCTGCTTCTCGCCTGCACTTCCCCTGCCCAGGCTCTGACGGTTCCAGAGAGTTTCGTCCATTTTGCATCCTCCCCAACGCTGGAGAGTCCCGGAATTATTCTGGTCGACCCAACCACGAATGCAACAATTTTTGCTGATGATGCAGATGTCGATCGAGCTCCTGCTTCCGTGCTCAAATTATTTTCGATGACAACTGTTCTTAATACTTTTAGCCCAGACACAACTTTCACAACATCGTTGAATACAACCTCTACGCCGGGTACATATGTGATGTTGGGCCAGGGCGATCCATGGATTACCGCATCACCATATGAAGCAACTAAGTACCATCGCGCTTTTTCACCTGGGCTGATTAATACTCTCTTGGCGAAGAACCACAGCCTTCGCGCTCTGACGTTGCAATACAGCGGGGTCTATACCCAAGATGTAGTCAATTTGAAGAAATATTTTGCTGGCAGAGTTCGAATCACGCTCCAACCTATTGCCTCTCCAACCGCAGCGAAGGCTGCAGCGGTGTCTGAGGTTGGGCACATCACTTCTCCAAAACTCGCCTCTATCGTTCAATTCTGTCTTCTCTGGAGCGATAACGTTCTGGCCGATCGTCTAGCTCGTACAGCTGCAAATCAATTGGGATTTGGCACAGGTAGCGATGCAATTCAAAGCGCATTCGAAAAAACGCTCAATGATTACAACATTCCAAGTACTGGCTTAGTGATTAAAGATGGCAATGGACTTTCGCATGACACACGCGTGAGTGTTCGACAGATTGCCGACCTACTCCTTGTTATTCAACAGAATCCCAAATTCAAAGTCATCTATCAAGGGTTGCCAACGGCCGGCAAGACAGGAACGCTTAAAAATCGTTTTGTGACTGATGCTCCCAATGCGGTTGGCTTAGTGAGAGCTAAAACAGGCACTTTGAGCACCACCATCAGTCTGGCTGGTTATGTCACTGTAGGGCCAAAGCAGTATGTATTTGCTGTCGTGGCTGACCACATTCATAAGCACAACGCAGATGCGGCAGCAGCTATGACAGATATCGACAAGATGTTGGGAACTATTGCGAGACCTCAGTCGTGAGTATGATGAAACTATGACTCAGCGGGGAGTAGCGCCATATATCGCGCTCATGAAGCTACGAGTCGTAGAACTCCTGCTTGTCACGACACTTCCTGCGCTATTTCTGGCAACTTATGCCTCAAATCACGCACATAAGTACCCATCGCTCAAACTCACACTAGCAACTCTCATTGGTGGAACTTTGGCGGCCGGAGCATCCAACGCCTTTAACATGATCATCGAAGTCGATTCTGATCGCAAGATGAAGCGCACCGATAAGCGCCCACTGGTGAGTGGTGAGATCACCGTTCAAGCTGCATTCGGATTCGCACTCGCCCTGGCGATCCTCTCGCTCGTTATCTTCTTCATTTTTACAACGCTCTGGGCCACAGCGCTCACTCTTATCGCAATTATTTTCTATGTCTTTGTTTATACGATCGGACTCAAGCGCCGCACTTCTCAAAATATCGTCTGGGGTGGCATAGCAGGGTGCATGCCCGTCCTTATCGGTTGGGCTGCCGTAACAAATTCACTCTCACTTACTGCGTGGCTCTTCTTCCTATTAATTTTCTTTTGGACACCACCGCACTTCTGGGCACTAGCCATTAAATATAAAGATGACTATGCGGCTGCAGGCATACCGATGCTCCCAGTTGTTGCGAGCATTAAGTCGGTACAACGACAAATGTGGCTCCACACGGTTGGGATGATTGCTGCCTCGCTAGGTGTATTAGCTAGCGCTCATATGCCAGTGTGGATCTGGGCAATCACAATCCTCATCGGACTTGGATTCATCGTTCAGTTAATCAAGATCGACAGCGCCGACTCTGGAGCTGCGGCAGCAAAACTCTTTCAGTGGTCGATTACTTACCTCAGCGTCTATTCGCTGCTTCTTGTTATTGGCGTTCTCGTCGCTTAAGTCGCCGAGTTATCCACAGATCTAG
>CAIWXY010000037.1 GCA_903916775.1 uncultured Actinomycetes bacterium | reverse complement strand
CGGCCGAGAGGATCGCTCTCATATCTTGAATGTTCACTCACGCCAGTTAGGGCAGCAGGATGAGTGGCTTGCAGCAATAGCGCGCGCACTCCCCCAACTAATGTGGCAATGCACCCATGCACTTGCCAAACCGCGCTCTCTGGACCAAATAGCCCCGGTCCAGAGCCTGCCGCAATGAGTTTTACCCAGTCGGGCCTGCCGTCGGGACTTCCAGAGACAATTTCCCTAAATCGATTAGCCATCTTCCGTCGCACGCTGGTGGCCATTTCGACACTCTAGAACAGTCAGGCTTGGTTCGCGATTTGAGACATATTAATTAAAAGAAGCAATCGGTAGGCTTTGCCCATGAAACTTACACAGAATATTTTCTTGGCACTCCACATCCTTGCGGTAGCAGCGATGGTGCTCTTGCTTCTACGCCAGGCTGGCAAGAGCGTAAAGGCGATTCCTAAGGGATTTACCCATGCCGGACTTACCGCCCTCGTTGCAGGATTCGTCCTTACAGGAGTTCATCCAGCTCTTCACAAGCACTATCCGCTTCAGTATGGAGCGCTGAACATGGGGACAGTTGCCGTCAAACTCCTTGTCCTTGTAGCCGTCTTAGTTTTGGCCTTCAAGCACGAAAAGCAAGAGTCAATCAAAACCTCCCAGTGGTGGACCCTGCTTGGCTTGATCGTGGTCAACATTGGCTTGGCCAGCACCCTTAAGTAAGTGCGGTTATCAGCTATCTCATTTCTTTAACCAAACCAAAAGCCCCGGAGAAAATCTCCGGGGCTTTTGGTTTGGTTAAAATATGTATGGCTACTTCCAAAGTGTGAGGTGGCCCTTAGAAATAACCCAACCGAATCCTTGAAGTACGCCATCTACATATGGCTTTGCAGGTGCAACTGCTGCAGCAAGTTGACCGCCATCTTTGTAGAGAGTTGCAATGAAATGCACATAGCCATAAATGACGAGGGCGCCACCGATAGCAGTAATGTTCTTGAAGAATTGGATCATGTCGTTCTGCTTGGCGGCTGGATCTGTAAGGGTCCAGAAATTATGGAAGATCAAAGAAGCAGGGACAAGGAAGACGATAATGAGAATTGCGCCTAGATCGACGTAGTAGCCGAAAATGACTGATAAAGCGCCCAGAATCATGATGACACCACTGAGAGCGACACTTAGCTTTGCAGCAGGGAGCTTCTTATATTTTGCGTAGCCAGTCATTGCCTCAAGCTTGGCTAGGTGGTTGAAACCAGATGTGAGAAAAATAAATGCAAATAAAATACGTGCGATAACGAGCACTGCGCTCATTGATATATCCGTTCTGTGGAGGGGCTCGCAGGGACTGCCCCCAACGAGTGCTAACTCTCACATTGTGACAAGAATTAATTTAACTTTCAACGATTTTTGGGGTGTGTTGCGCTCAACTCTTAACGTCAACTTGAGGTCGTAATCAAGATGTAACGTAAAGAACCCGTATCTGGCTGTCGCTGACCAGGGCTTCTTGAGTAAGTTGTACTCACTAGGCCCCTGAGCCTGATGGGCATAAGTTCCACGTGTTAACGCCCATTTCACTAAGTAAACCTGGAGGAAACTTGAAGAAGTCTCTTAAAGTAACAGGCGTCGTTGCAGCTGCAACGCTCGCTTTTGCTGGCCTTGCATTGGCACCAGCCTCGCAAGCAGCAACACCTAAAGTCTGTCTCGCACTTGATACCGGCGGCATTGATGATCACTCATTCAACGCTTCTGCATGGGCTGGCGCACAGACAGTTAAGTCAATCGCCAACGTTTCATACGTTGTAGCTGATGCAAACAACCCTGACTACACAGGCGAAGTAAATTCTCTTGTTAACAACAAGTGCAACCTCATCATTGGTGTTGGCTTCCTCATCACTCCTGCTATCGACGCAGCTGCAGTGAAGAACCCAACAATCAACTTCGCGCAGGTTGATGATCCAGGACTTGTTAACGGCAAGGCGATCGCAAACCTTCGCGGTCTCACATTCGCAACAAATCAGGTCGGCTTCCTATCCGGTTACCTCGCTGCTGGATACTCAAAGACTGGCACAGTTGCAACCTACGGCGGAATTAATATTCCACCCGTCACCATTTACATGGATGGCTTCGCTAAGGGCGCTGCGTACTACGCCAAGGTCAGCAAGAAGGCAATCAAAGTTCTTGGCTGGGATCCAGCCAACCCTAAGACCGGCGTATTCGTTGGAGACTTCTCAAGCCAGAACAAGGC
The DNA here is from genome assembly GCA_903916775.1 of uncultured Actinomycetes bacterium. Lineage (GTDB taxonomy): Bacteria > Actinomycetota > Actinomycetes > Nanopelagicales > Nanopelagicaceae > PALSA-747. The sequence goes on along the minus strand of CAIWXY010000037.1, from coordinate 2,926 downwards.
ACTTCAGATCACAAAGAACTTCGAACAACAAGGTGCAGACGTTGTGTTCCCAGTTGCTGGTGGCCTAGAGCTCGCTTCAGCACAAGAAGCTGCTGCATCAAAGAAGTCAGTTGTTATCGGCGTTGACTCAGATGCATATGGCTTGTATCCAGCTGCGCTACATGGCGTCTGGTTGAACTCAGCACTTAAGGGTGTCGGAGCTTCAGTTGCAGCTGCGATCAAGGATCAAGCTGCTGGAAAGTTCAACAACACCGCATACGTTGGAACTCTTGCAAATGGTGGAACTGGCCTTGCCGGTTACCATGATCTTGCAGCGAAGGTTCCAGGTTCATTGCAGAACGCTGTACGTGCACTCGGCAAGGCAATTGCTGCTGGCACCGTTTCAGCTAACTAATAAGTTACATAGGTAGTTCAAAAAACCGAGAGAGTGAATCGTTTGCTCTCTCGGTTTTTTTGATAGTTTTTAGCCAGTCAAGACCATCCAAGAAAATTGCAGAAAGAGGAACGAGTGTCACTAGAACTTCGCGGCATTACCAAGTCATTTGGCGCGCTAGTAGCAAACGACTCGATCGATCTACGTGTAGAAAACGGTGAGATTCACGCAATTCTTGGCGAGAATGGCGCCGGCAAATCCACGCTCATGAATATCGTTTACGGTCTCCTCAAGGCGGATGCTGGCGAAATTTATGTAAACGAAACACTTCAAGAGATTAATGAACCCAGCGATGCACTTGCAGCAGGCATCGGCATGGTCCACCAACATTTCATGCTTGTCCCCGTCTTTACTGTTGCCGAGAACATCATCTTGGGACATGAAAAATCAAAACGAAATGGAATACTCGACCTTGACCAAATCCGCGCCGATATTAAGCGCATATCAGATGAATTTGGATTCGAAGTAAACCCCGATGATCTCGTTGAAAATCTTCCTGTAGGAGTACAGCAGCGCGTTGAGATTATCCGCGCTCTCATTTATGACGCTCAAGTTCTTATCCTGGATGAACCAACTGCAGTCTTAACGCCCCAAGAGACCGACGAACTCCTCAAAATTATGCAAAAACTTGCCGATAAGGGCACCTCAATTATTTTTATCACCCACAAACTTCGTGAAGTGAAGATTGTCGCTGACAAAATTTCTATTATCCGCCGTGGAAAAGTAGTTGGAACAGCCGAGCCATCTGCATCTCAAGAAGAGCTCGCCTCGCTCATGGTGGGACGCCACGTTGTACTTAATCCCGATAAGGCAGCTCACCCTATTGGCGAGGTAGTTTTGAGCGTAAAAGACCTAGCCATTAAAGATCACTTTGGCCGCACTATCGTTAAAAACGTCTCTTTCGATGTGAAAGCTGGAGAAGTACTGGCTATTGCTGGAGTGCAAGGAAACGGACAGTCCGAACTCGCTCAGGCAATGATCAATCTCGAAGAATTCGTCGAAGGCTCTATCAAATTGGGTACTGATGAGATCGTTGGTAAGAGCGTCAAGCGAGCGCTAGATGACGGAATCGCATTTGTCCCCGAATCTCGCGAACTCGATGGGTTGATCTCAACCTTCTCCATTGCTGAAAATCTGATCCTGGATCGACATGATGGCGCTCCTTATGCCAAAGGAATCAACTTGAATCCCAAGGTAGTCAAAGAGCAAGCGCAAGAAGATACGAAACTCTTTGATGTCAGATTCCAATCAGTAGATGATCCAATCTCCTCTCTTTCAGGTGGCAATAAGCAGAAGGTTGTTCTCGCTCGCGAACTTTCCCGTCCTGTTCGCCTTATCGTTGCTTCGCAACCAACCCGCGGACTCGATGTTGGTTCTATCGAGTTTGTTCACGAGCGGATCCTGGCTGAACGCGACATGGGGCGCGCAGTCCTTCTCTTTAGTACAGAGTTGGATGAAGTTCTGGCGCTCGCAGACCGAGTCGCTGTGATGTACCGAGGTGAAATTTTGGCAATTGTTCCAAGCACTGTAACCCCGCAAGAGTTAGGTCTACTGATGGCAGGTGTCGTACATGCGTAAACCACTTCTGCGCTCTTTCTCGCTTCGCGCTCTCATTCTGCCGGCTCTCGCATTTGCGCTATCAATGTTTTTCGGAGGCTTGCTCATTGCGCTCTCCGATTCAAATGTTTTACATAAGGCCAGCCATCCGATTTCATTCATCAAGGCGGCGGGGGCTTCGGCAGGAAACGCTTACCTAGCGCTCTTTCAGGGAGCAATTTTCGATCCAGGGCTCGCAAAGCCACATCAGTGGTATCTGGCTTTTGGCCCGCTATCAGAATCATTGGTAGGTGCCGCTCCCCTCATCCTGGCTGGATTATCAGTAGCACTGGCATTTCGAGCGGGTTTATTTAATATCGGCGCTCAAGGCCAATTCATCTTTGGCGCAATGGCTGCCTCATACGTGGGATTCCATTTTCATATGCCGATTGGTATCCATCTCGTTGTCGCTGCGCTGGCAGGAACTTTTCTTGGCAGCATCTGGGGTGGCATGGTCGGCTTGCTCAAAGCCCGGACCGGTGCTCATGAAGTAATTGTGACAATCATGCTTAACTACATCGCCCTCTACTTCCTGCAATGGATATTGGGCACGACTACATTTCTGATCCCGGGACGCAACGATCCGATCGCTCCACCTGTTCTCCAATCGGCACGCCTGCCACTTCTTGCTGGCAGCAACTTCCGACTCAACGCTGGCATATTGGTAGCTTTCGCTGTTGCAGTATTTGTCTGGTGGCTCCTTAATAGAACAACGATCGGCTTTAAATTCCGCGCTGCAGGTGCCAACACATTTGCATCAAAGACGGCAGGCATCTCGGTTCCCTTTGTTATGACCAGCGCAATGGCCGTTGCTGGTGCGCTAGCAGGACTAGCTGGCGCAGTTCATGTGCTTGGAGATAACTTCCAGCTGACATCTGGCGTAGCCGGTAACTTCGG